>NZ_JBQQBY010000007.1:0-253667 GCF_052246385.1 Streptomyces sp. 8N616
CGTGCAACGCAGCCAGTTCCCGTGCGGTGTCCACCAGACTGGTAAGGCCTGTCTCACGCTGCTGCCGCCGGTACAGCTGAGCGTGGATGGCCAGCCCTAATCGCCTGGCGTGTTCCACCGCCTCCAGTTCGACGCCGGTGACACCTCGCTTCCGAGCCTGCTGTACGGGCGTATCGAGACGGTCCGCAGGTCCGGCTTCGGACAGCAGCTCCAGCACGGCGAGTGCGTCGGCCCCGGCTCCGGAACGCTCCTGCGACACAATGGCCTCCGATTCTGGGCTTCTTGGTCACCGGTAGTGAACGCTCGCACATGAGAGCCACGTGTCTCGAAATTGCGGGCCACACGTGGGAAACCGGAGTGAAATCAGCTGCCATCCTTAGAGGTCAGGGACGTCTGTGGGCCGGAGCCGGGCGCCGACCGCCGTGCGGAGCTCCCGCCATGCGGCAGCCCGCCGTTCCACACTCTCGGCCTCGAGCTTCTGCATGACCGCGTCATAGAGGATGCCGAGCCGTTCCAGCCGGTCCAGCACCTCGCGAGCCGCCCGGTGTCCGCCCATCAGGGTGTCGCCCTGCAGATCGGCATGGCGGGCGACCGCGCCGAGCGTGCACAGTGACATCGCGTTGACCGTGCCCCAGGTGACGAACCCGTCGACGTACCGGGTCTGCGAAGCGTCCGCATCCGGCGCTGCGGTGGCCGTCCACATCAGGCGCTGCGGATGGGCCCCGGCGGCCCTCAGCGCGCGCCAGCGCTCGGAGCCGAGGCTCTCCTCGTAAGCCCGGTAGAACAAGCGGGCGTTGGCGAGCGCTGCCTCGCCGCGCAGCGCATGGGCGGCCGCGGTGCCCGATTCGGCCAGCCGGGCGTCCACCTCGGCATCGAGCAGACCAATGGGCAGCGAAGCCACCGAGGCGATCGCCGGCAGCCTCCGGCCGTCCTCCAGTGCGTGCTCGAGCCCTTCGACGTACGCGTCGAGGACCTCGCTGTAGCGCCGGACGGAGAAGACCTCCGTGATATGCACTCCAATGCCGCGAGCGATACAGTCCGACGCCGCCGCGATCCCCTCCGGGGTGGCCGGGATCTTGACCAGGGCGCCCGGCCGGTTCACGGACCGGGACAGCTCTTCGGCCTCCGCGACGGTCGACTCGGCGTCGTGCGCCGCCCGGGGGTCCATGTCCATCGATACATGGCCGTCGAGCCCGTGGGTCGCCTCGCGGACCTGACGCAGTTCGTCACAGGCCCAGCGGATGTCGTGGGCGCAGAGCGCGCGCACCGCCTCGTCGAGGGGGACCTCGCCGGCCGCCAGGAGCGCCAGTTGCTCACCGTAGGCGTCATCGTGCACCACGGCCCGGGCGAGAAGGGCCGGGTCCGAGGTGGCCCCGCGGATCCCGCTGCGCCCGATGAAGCGAGCGAGGCGGCCGGAGGAGATCAGGCCCCTGTGGATGCCGTCCAGCCACGGAGAAACGCCCTCCGCGAGCAGTTGCTCCAGCTCCAAGCCACGCGCAGGTGTTGCCCCGTCCGTCATCAAGGATCGCAACTCCTCTGTGAGCCAGAAGTGGTATAGGGCAGCACAAGAAGAATAAAGAAATCTGCGCGGAGTTAATCAGGACTCACTCGAATCTGTCAGGTTGGCGAGAATTGGCCACTGTCGCGACCTGATGGAGTACCGGTCATTTGACGAAGTGCGACAAAGGCCGTTGGCGGCTGCTCCGTCCGCCCCAGAGGATCGTGAATCGCCCCGGTTCGGCCGATGGCTGAAAGCGCTCCGGCTACGAAAAACCCGCACCGCGGCCCAGCCTTCCCTGGGTCCGCTGGGCTCACGCCCATTCGTCAGAGGAGTCACCGTTGGACAACGCTCTGCTCGACATCCGATGGAAACCGGCCAAGCAGCAGCCCGAGTGGGGTGATGCGTCGCGGCTTCAGCGAGTGAGAGAGGAACTGGCGGCCTCCCCCGGCCTCGTGGACGCCGAGGACGTACGCACCCTGCTCTCGCTGCTCGCCCGGGTCTCCGCCGGGGAAGCCCTGGTGGTGCAGTCGGGAGACTGCTCCGAGGACCCGGCGGAAAGCACCCTCGGCTATGTCGCCCGCAAAGCCGCCGTGCTGGACCTGCTGGCGGGCGCGATCAAGATGATCGCCCACAAGCCGGTGGTGCGCGCCGGCCGCATCGCGGGCCAGTTCGGCAAGCCCCGCTCCAACCCGACCGAGCGGGTCGGAGGCGCGGAACTCCCCGTCTACCGCGGTCACATGGTCAACAGCCCCGAGCCCGATCCGGACAGCAGGCGGCCCGCTCCCGGACGCCTCCTGACCTGCTACCAAGCAGCCGCCGACGTCATGGGACACCTGGGCTGGCGGAACCCGCGGGACCCGGCCGGGCGATCGCGTATCGACGCTCCCGTGTGGACCAGCCATGAGGCGCTGCTGCTCGACTACGAACTTCCCATGGTTCGCCGGGACGAGGAGGGGCGGCTGGTCCTCACCTCCACGCACTGGCCGTGGATCGGCGAACGGACGCGCCGGCTTGACGGAGCCCATGTCGCCCTGCTCTCCCGGGTGGTCAACCCGGTGGCGTGCAAGGTCGGGCCGGGCATGACGGTCGACGAGCTGCTCGGGCTGTGCGAACGGCTCGATCCCGCGCGCGAGGCGGGGCGGCTCACCCTCATCGCCCGGATGGGCGCCGGAGTCGTGGCCGATCGGCTGCCCAAGCTCGTCGCGGCCGCGCGTGCCGAGGGGCATCCGGTCATCTGGCTCACCGACGCCATGCACGGAAACACCGTCACCCTTTCCAATGGATTCAAGACCCGCTTCCTGGAAACGATCGAGCGGGAGATCAACGAATTCCAGAATGCGGTCAGGGCTGAGGGCGGCACGGCCGGCGGGATGCATTTGGAAACCACCCCTGACGATGTCACAGAATGCGTCCCCAACGAGTCCGGCGTCGAGCATGTCGGCGACAAATACACGAGCTTCTGCGACCCGCGGCTCAATCCGAGCCAAGCGCTCCGGGTGGCCTCGGCCTGGCTCGGATAGCCGGGGCTGGAATCGCCACGGCAGCCATTCGTCACTTTGCCACGCCTAACGGCGTGTCAGGAGGTCCGAGATATGGAGAACAAGGTCGCTCTGGTCACCGGAGCAGCAGGCGGAATCGGTGCGGCGGTGGCTCGCGCACTGGGCGGGCACGGTGTGGCGGTGGCCGCCGTGGACCGGGACGCCCACCGGCTGGAGCAGACGGCGGAGAAGCTGGCCGCCGACGGGCTGCGAGTCGAGGCGTTCCCCGCCGACGTCACGAGCAGCGCGGAGGCGGAGTCCGTGGCCGACCGGGTCGAACGCAGCGTGGGCCCGGTGGAGTTCCTGGTCAATGCCGCGGGCGTGCTGCGCCTCGGCGAGGTCGGCAGACTCACCGACGAGGACTGGGCCCATACCTTCGCGGTGAACGCGGGCGGGGTCTTCCACGTGTCCCGGGCCGTGGTCAACCGGATGGTGCCGCGAAAGCGCGGAGCGATCGTCACCGTGGCGTCCAACGCCGCCGGCACCCCCCGTACGGAGATGGCCGCGTACGCCGCGTCCAAGGCAGCGGCTTCGATGTTCACCAAGTGCCTCGGCCTCGAGGTCGCCAGGCACGGCATCCGCTGCAATGTCGTGGCCCCGGGATCGACGGTCACCCCGATGCTCCGCTCCATGTGGCACGACGAGTCGGGTCCGCAGCGCACCATCGACGGGCGGCCCGAGGCCTTCAAGGTGGGCATCCCCCTGGGCCGGCTGGCCGACCCCTCGGACGTGGCCGACGCCGTCGTCTTCCTCCTCTCCGACCACGCGTCGCACATCACCCTGCACGACCTCACGGTCGACGGCGGTGCCTCCCTCGGTGTGTAGCGATGCCGGCGATGTCCACCACAAGCAGCGACCCGATCCAGCGGAGAAGCGCCATGGCAGGCATACCCCCCATACAGTCCTACTCGATGCCGTCGGCGGGCGACCTGCCCGACAACACCGCCCAGTGGTCCGTCGATCCGGATCGTGCGGTGCTCCTCGTCCACGACATGCAGCGCTACTTCCTCGCGCCCATCCCCGCCGAGGGCCCGCAGGACGAGCTGGTACGGAACGCCGTCCTGCTGCGCGAGCGCTGCACCGAACTCGGCGTCCCGGTGGCCTACACCATGCAGCCCGGCGGCATGACCAGTGAACAACGCGGTCTGCTGAAGGACTTCTGGGGTCCCGGCATGCGGGTGGACCCGGTCGACCGGCAGGTCGTCGAACCACTGGCCCCGGCCCCGGACGACTGGACGTTCACCAAGTGGCGCTACAGCGCCTTCTTCCGGTCCGACCTGCTTCGGCGGATGCGCGAGCACGGCCGCGACCAGCTGGTCATCTGCGGCGTCTACGCGCACGTCGGCGTACTGATGACCGCGGTCGACGCGTTCACCTACGACATCCAGCCCTTCCTGGTCGCCGACGCCGTCGCCGACTTCTCGCTCGAGTTTCACATGCTGGCCCTCACCTACGCGGCGCAGCGCTGCGCCATGGTCGTCACCGCCAAGGGAGCCCTCCCATGACACGCACACCGGGAACCCCCGAAGGGGAGTCCGTGGAACAGGACCTGCTCGACCGGGTGCTGGGCACGCGCCCGCCCGCCTTCGCCCTGCTCCACCGTCCCGAGACAACCGGCCCGGCAGCCTTGGACGTACTGGTCGGCGAGGTGACCCTGCCGGACACGCTGGCCGGTATCCCCGTGCCGGAGAAGCCGCCGTCCACCGACGGGCCCCGCCACGACGTGCTGGCGGTCATCCCGTACCAGCAGATCACCGAGCGTGGCTTCACCGCCCCGGACGACGGCTCGCCGCTGGTCGCCCTGAGCGTCACCGGCCAGGCCACGCTGCCTCTCTCCGAGGTCCTCCCCCGGCTTCCCGACGTCTCGATCCGGCTCTCCGGCGGACACTTCGAGGTGGACGACGCCACGTACGCCGACACGGTCCGCAGGGTCGTCGCCGAGGAAATCGGTAGCGGAGAAGGCGCGAACTTCGTCATCAGGCGCTCGTTCGTCGCCGACATCAGCGACTACACCCCGCACAGCGCCCTGGTGTTCTTCCGCCGGCTCCTGGAGCGGGAGTCCGGCGCGTACTGGACGTTCATCGTCCACACCGGAGCACGGACGTTCGTCGGCGCCACCCCCGAGCGGCACATCAGCATGCGCGACGGCACCGCCGTGATGAACCCCATCAGCGGCACCTACCGCTATCCGCCCTCCGGACCCACGCTGCCGGAGGTACTGGACTTCCTCGCCGACCGCAAAGAGACCGACGAGCTCTACATGGTCGTCGACGAGGAGCTCAAGATGATGGCCCGGATCTGCGACGCCGGAGGCCGGGTCACCGGTCCGTACCTGAAGGAGATGGCCCGGCTCGCCCACACCGAGTACTTCATCGAGGGGCACAGCACGCGCGATCCGCGCGAAGTCCTGCGGGAGACGATGTTCGCCCCGACCGTCACCGGCAGCCCGCTGGAGAGCGCCTGCCGGGTCATCGCCCGGTACGAGCCCGAAGGCCGCGGCTACTACAGCGGGGTCATCGCCCTCATCGGCCACGACGAGCACGGAGGCCCGGCCCTGGACTCCTCCATCCTCATCCGCACCGCCGACATCGACACCGGCGGACGGCTGCGGATCGGCGTCGGCGCCACCCTGGTCCGGCACTCCGACCCGGACTCCGAGGTCGCCGAGACACGGGCCAAGGCGGCGGGGCTGCTCGCGGCACTCGAGGACGGCGGGCCCGAACGCTTCGCACAGCACCCGAGCGTCCGGACCGCCCTGGAGGGACGCAACGCCACCATCGCCGGCTTCTGGCTGGGGGAGGACCGGGACCGGGTCAGGACGGACCCGGTGCTGGCCGGCCGCCGGGTGCTGGTCGTCGACGCCGAGGACACCTTCACCTCGATGATCGGCCACCAGCTCGGCTCCCTCGGCCTGTCGGTGACCGTGCGCCGCTTCGACGAGCCGTACGCCTTCGAAGGCTACGACCTCGTCGTCATGGGGCCGGGGCCCGGCGACCCGCGCGAGACCGGGAACCCCAAGATCGAGCACCTGCGGACCGCGGTGCAAACCCTGCTCGCGGAGCGGCGGCCGTTCCTGGCCGTCTGCCTGAGCCACCAGGTGCTCAGCATGCGGCTGGGGTTCCCGCTCATCCGCAGGAAGGTCCCGAACCAGGGCGTGCAGCGGGAGATCGACCTGTTCGGAGCCCGGGAGCGGGTCGGCTTCTACAACACCTTCGCCGCCAGGTGCCACGAGGAGAAGGCGGACTGCGCCGGCGTGGGGGTGGTGGAGGTGAGCCGGGATGCGGAGACGGGTGAGGTGCACGCGCTGCGCGGGCCTCGCTTCGCCTCGATGCAGTTCCACGCCGAATCGCTGCTCACACAGGACGGCGTCCGCATCATGGGCGGCGTGCTGAGGGATCTTCTGTCAGTCACGTGACGATGTGAAGAGCAACTGCTCGGGCGGGGCCGTGAGTTCGTGGCCGACCAGCGCGCGGAGGACGGGATACGCGGTGGCGTCACCGGCCAGGACCCCGCCGAGCAGCGTCCTCCCGTCCTCACCGAGAACGAGCTTCGCGTACGTGCCGGCGGCGTTGTCGGCGTGGACGAACTCCAGCGCGCCAGGGCTCTCGGCGTGCACGTCCCCGAAGCTGGCCACCTCGACGCCGAGCAGTTTGAGCTTGGTCGAGAGGTCTGCCCCCGGGAACGGCGTCTCACCGATTCCCAGCAGCTGCTCCACGACGGTTTCGGCCATGCGGTAGCCGGGCGCGAGCAGCCCGTGGCAGCGGCCCCGTACCGCCGCGCACTCGCCCACCGCCCAGATGCTGCGCTCGTCGCGGGTGCGGCAGTACTCGTCGACGAGGAACCCGCCGCGTTCGGCCGTCTCCAGCCCCGCGGGACCCGCGAGTTCGTCCCGGGGGCGGACTCCGGCGGAGAAGACCACGAGATCGGACTCGAGCGTGGTGCCGTCGGCCAGCGTGACGGCGCGCACCCGTCCGTCGGGGCCGCCGTCGACGGACCGTATGGCGGTGCCGCAGTGCACATGTACGCCGAGCTCCCCGACGAGCCGGGCGAGGACCCGCCCCGCCCCTTCGTCGACCTGCAGCGGCATGAGCCGCGGCGCCATTTCGACGACATGGGGGCGCATGCCCAGCAGACGCAGCGCATTGGCGGCTTCCAGGCCGAGCAGGCCGCCGCCGACCACGACGCCGGGCCGGCCCGGCGTGGCCGCCGCCCGGATCGCGTCGAGGTCGTCGAAGGTGCGGTAGACGAAGCAGCCGGGAAGGTCGCGCCCGGGCACCGGCGGCAGAAACGGCCGCGAACCGGTCGCCAGCACCAGCGCGTCGTATGCGGTCACGGTGGAATCGGCGGCGGCCACCGTACGTGCCCGCCGGTCGATCCCGGTCACGGCCGTGGACAGCCTCAGGTCCACCATCGGGTCGCCCAGGAACTCCTCGTCCGCCAGGCTGAGTTCGCTCGCGCTCGTGCCCTCCAGATAGGACGAGAGCGCGACCCGGTTGTAGGCGGGATGAGCCTCCTCGGCCAGGATGACGATGCGCCAGGTGCCCCGGCGGTCCCGGAACCGGAGATTCCGTACGAGATGGTGGCCGACCATTCCGTGCCCGGCGACGACCAGGGTGCGGGTCATGATCCGCTGCTCCGTCCGGCCGCCGTCGCCGCCTCGCCGGCGGAGCGCGCCGCGTCGCGGATGCGACGCACATCGTCCCGGCAGCCCCCGCACCCGGTGGTCGCGCGGGTCGCCTCGGCGATGTCCGTCAGCTCGCGGGCGCCGTCCCGCCAGGCCCGCAGCAGGCCCCCCTTGGTGACGTTGTTGCAGTGGCAGATCACCGCGTCCTCCGGCAGCTCGACGGGGGCCGGGCGCTCGGCCGCGGCCGTTCCCAGCAGGAGCCCGAGCCGGTCCGACGGCACGGGCAGATCCCGGTCGTACAGGCGGGTGACCGAGGCGACGGCCTCGGGGAAGCCGACCACGACCGCACCGGTGATGCGCTGGTCGGCCAGCGCCAGTCTGGCGTAGCGGCCGCGGGCGGGGTCCGAGAGCGTCACCGCTTCGACCTTGGCGTGCGGGTCGGTGAGGTCGTCGAGCGAGCCCAGGGAGACGACATCGAGGCCGGATGCCTTCAGCCGGATGATTCTTCTGGTGCCGCAGTAGCGCACCCGGTGGCCGGCGAGGAGCCGGGCGAGGGTCTCGGCCTGGTCCCACGCCGGTGCGATCAGCCGCGGCACTGCGCCCGCGTGCTCCGCGCAGTCCCCGATGGCGTGGATGCGCGGGTCGTCGGTCCGCAACCGGTCGTCGACCAGCACGCCGGTCCGCACGGCCAGCCCTGCCCGGCGGGCAACCCCGACTTCCGGTGCGGCTCCGGCGCACAGCAGCAGGGTGTCGGCGCCGAGCACCTCGCCGCCCTCCAGGGTGAGTTGGCCCGGCCGGTACGCGACGGCCCGGCGCCCGAGCCGCAGGTCCACGCCCAGTTCGTCGAGTTCCCCGGCGAGGAGGCGGCCGGCCACGGCATCGAGATGCCGGTCCATCGGGTAGGGCTTCGGGTGCACCAGGGTGACCGTGCAGCCCCTGCCCCGCAGGGCGAGCGCCGTCTCCACCCCGAGAACTCCGCCGCCCAGCACGGTCACGCGGGCTTCAGCGGTCCGCTCGCAGTCGGTCAGGGTCCGAACGGCCCGCACTCCGGCGGCCAGGTGTCCGTCGGGGCCCCGCAGGCCGGGCACCAAGGGAGTGCGCGGACGCGCTCCGGTGGCGATGACGAGGACGTCGTACGGGTGCACCGCACGGTCGTCGCAGTGCACCAGGCGCCGCGTCCGGTCGATCCGCGTCGCGCGGACTCCGGTCCGCACCCGCGGGCCGGCCGGAAGGGCGGGCAGCGTCACGGCTGCGGGACTCAGCGTACGGCCGAGAACCGAGGTCAGCAGGGCCCGGTTGTAGGCGGCACGCGGTTCCGCCCCGAGTACGGTGACCGTTCCCCGGTGGCCGTGGTGGCGCAGCCGGTCCACGAACCGGTGTCCGGCCGGTCCGTTGCCCATGACGACGACCCGGGTCATCCGCGCACGTCCGTGGCCGGGACGGTGCAGGGTTCGATCCGCACCGCGCAGACCTTGAACTCCGGCATTCCGCTGCGCGGGTCGAGAGCCGCATGGGTGATGAGGTTCGCCCGGCCGTTGCCCGGAAAGTGGAACGGGAGGAAGACCGTGTCCGGGAGCATGGTCCCGACCAGCCGTACGCGGGCCACCGTGCTCCCTCGCGCGGAGCTGACCAGGGCCAGTACGCCGTCGCGGAGTCCGGCGTGGCCGGCGGTGTCGGGGTGCACCTCGACGAACGCCTCCGGTGCGGTCTCGTGGAGCTCGGCGACCCTGCGGGTCTGCGCACCGGACTGGTAGTGGGCGAGTACCCGGCCGGTGGTGGCGTACAGGGGGTAGTCGGGCCGGGTGGTCTCGGCGGCGTCGCGGTGGTCGACCTCGGCGAACCGCGCGCGCCCGTCAGGGTGCGCGAAGCTGTCGAGGAACAGCCGGGGCGTACCGGGGTGCGGCTCAGCCACGCCCGGCAGATCCATGGCCAGCCGGTCCGCGTCCGGCAGGTCCAGGCACGGCCAGTGCAGTGTCTCCCCGGCGTCCAGCCGCTCGTAACTGATGCCGGAGTAGTCCGCCTTGCCGCCGCGGGAGGCGCGGCGCAGCTCGTCGAAGACCTCACGCGGTGCGGTGGGGTAGCGATGGGGCGGCTCCCCGAGCCGTATGGCCAGGCCGTGCAGGACCTCCAGGTCGCTGCGCACGCCGGACGGCGGGGACAGCAGCCGCCGGCGGCGCAGCACCCGTCCGTCGAGGTTGGTCATCGTGCCTTCCTCTTCGGCCCACTGGGACACCGGCAGCACGACGTCGGCCATCCGAGCCGTCTCCGACGGCACGAAGTCGGCCACCACCAGCAGGTCCAACGCGGCCATGCGGTCGGTGACATGGCGGGCGTGCGGCGCGGAGACGGCCGGATTCGAGCCGAACACCAGCAGCGCCCGCGGGCCGTTCTCCGTGCCGAGCGCGTCGAGCAACTCGTAGGCGCTGCGGCCCGCACCGGGCAGGGCACCGGGCGGTACGCCCCAGACCCCGGCGACATGAGCACGCGCCGCAGGGTCGGTGATCAACCGGTAGCCGGGGAGCTGGTCCGCCTTCTGCCCGTGCTCGCGGCCGCCCTGGCCGTTCCCCTGCCCGGTCAGACACCCGTAGCCGCTGCCCTCGCGGCCCGGCATCCCGAGCGCCAGTGCGAGGTTGATGAAGCCGGAGACCGTGTCGGTGCCCTTGCTGTGCTGCTCGGCACCGCGGCCGGTCAGCACATAGGCCCGCCCGGCCTCGGCGAGCATCCGCACCGCGGTGCGCTGCGCGGACACCGGTACGCCCGTGACGCGCTCGACCCGCTCGGGCCACCAGGTCGCCGCCCGCCGCCACGCCGCCTCGAACCCGGTGGTGCGGTCGCGTACGTAGTCCTCCGCCCGCCAGCCGTCGACGGCCGCGATGTGCAGCAGGCCCAGCGCCAGCGCGAGGTCCGTGCCCGGCGCGGGCTGCAGGTGGAGCGCGGCGCGCTCGGCGGTCACGGTGCGCCGGGGGTCGACGACGATCAGGTCCGCCCGGTCGAGGTGCTGCATCAGCGGGGGCATCGTCTCGGCCGGGTTCGCGCCCACCAGCATGACCGCATCGGCTCGTCCGAGGTCGGTGACGGGGAAGGGAAGCCCGCGGTCGAGGCCGAACGCGGCGGTCCCGGCCGCCGCGGCCGAGGACATACAGAACCGGCCGTTGTAGTCGATCTGGCTGGTGCCCAGGGCCAGGCGGGCGAACTTGCCCAGCAGGTAGGCCTTTTCGTTGGTCAGGCCGCCCCCGCCGAAAACGGCCGCGGCGTCCGGGCCGTGCCGGTCCCGGATACGGAGCAGGGCGGAGGCGACGGCGTCGAGGGCGGCGTCCCAGCCGACCGGCGTGAGCTCCCCGTCATCGCCGCGCACCAGCGGGTGGCGAAGGCGGTCGGGCACGTCCAGCAGCGCGGGCGCCGTCCAGCCCTTCTGGCACAGCCTGCCCCGGTTGACGGGGAAGTCGGACGGGCGCACCACCACACCTTGTGCGGGCTCACGGCTCAGCCGGGTGCCGCACTGCAGGGCGCAGTACGGGCAGTGGGTCGCCACCGTCCGCGGTTCAGACACGCGTTGCCTCCGTCGTCCTGCCCGCCTGCGCTGTCCGGTGAGCGTCCCCCGCCGCACCGGCACGCGGCCGCTCCCGCTGGAGGTAGACGATCCGGGTGGCCGCCACGCACAGTGCGTAGAACCCGAGGAACCCGACGAACGCGGGCTCCCCGGTCCCGCCGGCGCCCCCGTAGGCGGCGCGGAAGGCCAGGTTGACCGCCACACCGCCGAGTGCACCGACCGCTCCGGCGATGCCGATCACCGCGCCGGACAGCCGCCGTGCGCGCGCGAAGGCGCTCGTGGCGTCATGTCCCGCGGTGACCGCGGCCTCCGCCTCCCCGGCGAGGACCGCCGGGATCATCTTGTACGTGGAGCCGTTGCCGATCCCGCTGAGGACGAACAAGACGGTGAACCCGGCGACGAACAGCGGGAAGGAGTTCCGGGACGAGGCCACGAGCAGCACGCCCGCCCCCGCGGCCATGGCGAGGAAGTTCCAGAACGTGATGCGTGCGCCGCCCCAGCGGTCGGCCATCCAGCCGCCCGCCGGACGGGACAGCGAGCCGAGGAGCGGTCCGAGGAACGTGTAACCGGCCGCCTCCAGCGGGGTGGAGCCGAACTGGTGCTGCAGCACGAGGCCGAAAGCGAAGCCGTAGCCGATGAACGAGCCGAACGTCCCGACGTACAGCAGAGATATCCACCAGGTGTGGCGGTTCGCCGCCGCCTGGCGCAGGATCCCCGGCTCGGGACGATTCGCCTCGATGTTGTCCATCCCCAGCGCGGCCAGCAGCGAGGCCAGCACGATCAGCGGAAGGTAGACCGCCGCGACGTACGAGGGGTGGGTGCTGCCCGCCGTGGCGATCACCAGCAGGCCGACGAGCTGGACCACCGCGACCCCGAGGTTGCCGCCCCCGGCATTGAGCCCCAGTGCCCAGCCCTGATGCCGTTGCGGGAAGAAGCCGGCGATGTTCGTCATCGACGAGGCGAAGGTGCCGCCGCCGACTCCGGCCGTGGCGCCGATGGCCATGAACACCCACAGCGGGGTGCCCGGTCGCTGGACGAAGTACAGGGCCAGCAGCGTGGGAACGAGCAGGATGACGGAGCTGAACACGGTCCAGTTGCGGCCGCCGAAGCGGGTGACCGCATAGCTGTAGGGCAACCGCAGTGCCGCACCCACCAGGGTCGGGGTGACGACCAGCAGGAACTTCTCGCCGGGGCCGAAGCCGAGGCCGATTTCCGGGGACAGGTACAGCACCAGGACCGACCAGATGCTCCAGACCGAGAACCCGATGTGCTCCGAGAAGACCGACAGGATCAGATTGCGCCGCGCGATGTGCTTGCCACCGCGCTCCCAGAACTTCTCGTCCTCCGGGTCCCAGTCCTGGATCCGGCGGCCGGAGTTGCTCCGTACGGTCGTCAAGTCTCTCCTCGGCTTTCACCATGGGGTGAGAGTCGCGGCACCCGGTCCGCCCGCGGACCGGCGGGGGCGGCCGGCTCCTCCGGCTGCCCGGTCACACGATCACCGTCGTCAGATCGGTTTCGGCCGCGGACGGCCCCGCCTCGGACGGCACGTTGGCGACGGGTGGCAGAGCCAGGACGGCACGGGCGATCGCGTCGGAATCGCCGAGGATGACCGAGTCCGCTCCCGGGCGGGTGCCCGCCGCGGTCACCCGGTGAGCGGACTCGGTGGGGACGCCGTAGGCGAACCGGCGGGGATGGACACGTCCCCGCCGGTCGAGGACCTGGGAGGGCCGCTCGGTGACGTCGAGCCCACCGGTCTCGTAGGCGGTGCCGCACGAACCGGGAATGCGGTACGGGCGGCACTGGTCCGTGTCCAGCAGGTGACGCAGCAACGGGTCGGCGGTGCGGCGCAGGTCGGGCTCGGGCAGCCGCGCCTCGATCAGGGCGGTCGCCCGTACCGGGGGGCCGGGCACGACCAGGGACTCGGCGACGAAGCCCGGCTCGAAGGTGTCGAACCGCACCTGGGTCTGCGGCCCGATGATCCCCAGGATTCCGGCCTCGATGAGCGCGACCGTCTCTTCGGCGCGCGAGACGGGCGGGCCGGTGGAGAGGAAGGCGTTGAGCGGGGTGTACCAGCCCTCCAGATCGTCCCGGTGCGAATTGCCCTCCAGGCCCGCGTGGTCCACGGCGAGCCGGACCTCGTTGCGCAGATCGCGCAGCACGTCCACGGCCGCCTTGAGGGGCCCGCTGACATTGCCCGTCCTCGCCTCGCGGATGTCGCGGGCCAGGTACTCCAGCAGCCAGGAGCGAAAGTCCTCCCGGCTGGTGAACTCGCGCCCTGCGTAGGGCCGGGCGAGCCGCTCCCAGTCCCACCGGTCCGCGGCCTGGATGCCGTACCTGTCCAGCAGCCGGGCGTGGTCCGGCTCCCGCTCATTGGACAGGTACTCCTCGACGAAGGCTTCCCGCTCGGCGCCGCGGCCCCGGGACCCCAGCAGCGTGCCGTAGTAGACGCTCTCCACTTCTCGAGCGATGAGCGGCCACAGATCCGTGCCGAAGTGGACCCGCTCGCCTTCCTCGGCACGACGGCGCAGCCGGGCGATGGTCCCCGGGGTGAGCAGCCGGGGGACGTACCTGCCGGAGGGGCCCTTCTCGTTCTCGCCACGGGCGTGGTACGGGACGCCGCGGCGCGAGAACGCGTACAGCCGCGGCTCCTGCCCGGAGGGCCGGTAGACGAGCCGGTCCTGGTCGCGGACGAAGGAGCCGCCGCGTCCCACGCTGAACAGTGCCAGGTAATCGACGAAGTTCAGGCCCAGGCCGCGCAGCAGCACGGGCTCGCCGGGCCGGATCCCGCTCAGGTCCACGTCCGCGGGGTTGGCCGGGGTGATGTAGGTGAGGTAGTGGATGCGGGCCAGGCTCGCCGTCCGCGCCTCCTGAGGCGTCAGCCGGGCGGGTACGTGTCCTTGGGCCAGCACGATGGCGTCCAGCCGGTTGAGCCGGGTGCCGTCCTCGAGCCGGAGGCCCTGCGGGCCGCCGGGGACTCCGTGCGTGTCGGCCATGGCGACAGCTCGGGACCGGTGCTCATGGACGGTGACATGCTCGGGGGCGCCCGCGACGACCCACTGGAAGCAGTCCTTGAGATAGCGGCCGTACAGGGCCCGGGTGGGGTAGGAGTCGGGCCCCAGGTTCTCGGCCTCGGCCAGGGTCGCGTCGTCGTAGTCGCCGTGCCCGCCCAGCAGGCCGAGGCCCTTGGCCCACTCGTACAGGCTCGGTCCTGGCTCGACGGGACCCTCGATCCGCACGCTGCTGTCGGTGTAGACGGTGATCTGCGATGCCACGGTGTTCATCAGGAGGTGGCGGGACTGCTCGGTGCGCCAGACACTTCCGGCTCCGGGGGCGAACGGGTCGACGACATGCACGGTCACGGTGGAACGCGACGGCGTTCTCCGCTCGTTGGCACACAGCCGTTCCAGCACCGAAAGGCCGCGGGGGCCGGCGCCGACGATGCAGACCTCGGCGTGACTGCTCATCACCGGCCCCGGTCTCCCGCCCCCAGCAGCCGGGCCAGCTCCAGCCGCTTGATCTTCGTCGTCGCGGTCTGCGGCAGGTCGTCCAGCTTCCACTGGACGGGCTCGGCCATCGCGGGCAGACCCGCCGCCGCGGACCTCCAGGCCGTCAGGTCCAGGGGCTTGTCGTCCCGGGTGCAGACCACAGGGAGGGGCGTGCCGTTCTCGTCCGGGATGATGATGACCTCGACGAGTTCCGGCAGGCGGGCGAACAGCGTGTCCTCGATCTCCAGGGTGCTGTCGATTCCGGGGATCTCGTCGACCTCGCGGTCCAGCAGGTGCAGACAGCCCCATTTCGTGCGGTAGCCCAGGTCCCCCATGCGCCACCAGCCGTCGTTGACCTGCTTCTCCCAGCGCGCGTGCTCGCCGAGATACGTGACGATCCGTCCGTCGCTGCGGACCTCGATGTACCCCGGTGACGACTTGGTGGGCGGATTGCCGTCGCGGCTCACCACTCGTACGCCCGTCATGCCGGGGAAGGGAGAGCCGACACACCGGCCGTCCGCCTCCGTGCCCCGCCTCTTGCTGTACGCGCGCCCGGCGATCGGGCCCACCTCGCTCTGCCCGTACAGCTGGAAGAAGAGCGGGAACTTCCGCTTGGTCGCGCCCAGCATGCGGTGCACGGTCCGCGGGTGGAGGGCGTCGAAGGTGCTGCTGAAGAACTTCACGTTCGTCAGCGGCCTGCGCGGGTCGTCCGCCAGGACCTCCCAGTGCATGAACGTGTTGGGGTGGGCTTCGATGAAGCCGGGGGAGACGTGCGTGAAGATATCGCCGACGCTGCCCGGGTCGTCGTCCCGGAGGACGATGAGCGGGTGCCCCTGGAGCACGGAGATCGGCATGATGGTGAACATCCGCGAGTGCACGAACGAGATGTGCATCGCCACGGGCTCGCTGCGCCTGACCTTCAGGGCCATCACGGTTCCCTGCGGGCGGTAGCGCGCCTCGAAGGTACGCCCGGTGTGCACGGCCAGCTTCGGTGTGCCGGTGGTCCCGGAGGTGTGCGTGATCAGCGTCGGGTGATCCGGGGACATGACGATGGGGTCGACACGCCTGACGCCCGCGAGCGATGCGAGCTCGGTGGCGTCCTGGTAGCTGCCCGAGGTGAGGAGTACGCGCTCCGAGAGGCCGAAGACCTCGGGCGGCAGCTCCTGTTCGAGCTTGTCCTGATCGGTCAGCAGGTAGGGCTGGTCCACCCGGCGCAGCAACTCGGCGACGGTGGCGCCGTCCAGCTTCGGCGACAGCAGTACGGGGACGGCGCCGATCCGGGCCACGGAGCAGGCGAGGAGCGAGATGTCGAAACCGTTGGTCTTGAAGACGACGACGCGCTGCCCCGGACGGACCTTGGCGGCCCACAGGCGGGAGGCGAAGTCGTCGACCAGGTCGGCCACTTCCGTCAGCGTGACGCGGCGTCCGAGCTTCGGCGCGATGTCGAGTTCGTGATCGAGGATCACGGGACTCGCGGGGTGCCTGGCCGCCGCCCGGTCGAAGAGCGTTCCCAGCTGAATGCCCTTGTTTGCTATGCGCTGCAGAAGCATGTGCTGCCCTCTCATTCCATGGCTACGGGAATTCAGCCGTGCGGGGGGAACTCAGCCGTGCCGGGGGAATTTCAGCTGTTGCGTCACTGGTTTTCGACGATCTTCTTGATGCGTCGCAGCGTCTCTTCCATGTCGTCCTGGAGCTTGACCCGCCAGTCGGCGACGAACCTTTCACGCCCCGCTTCGTCCAGCGATGCGACAATCCTGAGCACACCGTCGGTGGCCGTGGTCATCTTGAAATGGTGGGTCACAAGACTGCCGCCCGGCGCCGGCTCCATGTCGTAGCCCCAGTTGCTGTCCTGCCAGTCCCGGGTGTGGGTGAGGAGCCTCCAGCGGAAGGTGCGGCCGGGGTCCGCGGCGACCACCTTGGCCTCGGTGTACCAGCCGCCGCGCGGCACCGGAGCCCACTCGACGACGTCGTCCTCGCGGTAGTTGTGGCCGCGGAAGATCGCGCCCACCTGGGCCGGGGTACCGGACACCCATTGGCCCTCGATGATTTCCCTGCTCCATTCCGGCGTGCGGGGCATATCGCTGACCAAGGCGTAGACCTCGTCCGGTGCAGCGGAAATCTTCAATTCGGCTCGGAGGTCGAACAGCGGAGTTTGATCGATGATTGATTCTGCCACGGCCAAGATATTGCCAGGGGTCCGCCGGAGCCGGTCAACGGAGCGCTCTGTGGTCTGTCAGGTCGTGCGGAGTACGAGTTTCCCGTGCACCTTTCCCTCTTCCAGGCGGCGGTGCGCTTCGGCGGCGGAACTCAGCGGCAGTGTTTCGACGGCACGCGGGCGGAGCCGCCCGTCGGCGAGCAGGCGGTTGATGGTGGCCGCCGCCGTGGCGAGTTCGTCGGCGGTGGCGTTCGAGATGGCGAAGCCGAGGACCGAGCGGTCCCTGAGGTACAGCGGCCCGACCGGCAGGACCGGCCTGGTCCGCATCCCGGCGAGCAGGACGATCCGGCCCCGGGCCGCGAGCAGGTCGACCGCGGTGCCCAGGTCGTTCTCCCCGGAGGTGTCGACGTAGACATCGACCCCTCGCGGGCAGGCATCACGGATGCGCTGAGACACCTCGGGCTCGCGGTAGTCGAAGACTTCCGCCGCCCCCAGCGATCGGCAGGAGTCCGCATCACCCGCGCCGGCGAGGGCGATCACGCGGGCGCCGGCCTGAACCGCCATCACGACGAGCGCGCTGCCGACGTTGCCGGCGGCGCCCGCGACGACCACGGTCTCGCCCGGCCGAAGCCGCCCGTGCGTGAAAAGGCCGAGGTACGCGGTCGCGGCCGGGTGCGCCACCGCGACCGCGTCATGGGGATCCACCCCTCCGGGCAGACGGTACAACCGGTCGACCGGCACGACCGCCTGCCCTGCCGCGGCACCCTGCCGGCCGTCATGGCCGAGGCTGTTGCACCACACGGGATCGCCGGCAGCGAAGCCGTGGGCGCCCGGCCCTGAGGCGGCGACGGTGCCTACCAGATCCCGGCCGATCACGAACGGGAACGTGAGCGGGGTGCGCCAGGCGCCCGACCGCACAAAGGTGTCCACGTGGTTGACGGAGGCGGCAGTGACGTCCACCAGCACGTCGGTCGGTCCGGGCCGCGGAGCCGCCAGCTCGCCGTAGCGGATGACCTCCGGTGAGCCGAGCTGTTCGATGTAAGCAGCAGGCACCATGGTCACGGATTCTGGCAGCGCCGCCCGGCCTCACCCGCCGGCGGCCCGAACTCCGGGCCGGATGTGTCAAGTCCCCTTCCGGGCACGGGTGGTGGGCCGCGGGCACGTGGCGCAGCCATCCTAGGATGCCGGCCATGGAGTTGGTCATTGTTGATGTCCCGCCGGACCACGCCGGTCGTGCCGCCGACGTCGGGAAGCTGATCCGTACACTGCGGCCCGCGCTCAGCGCGGAGGGCTTCGCACAGTTCGCGGCGGAGGCGCACGGGCAGGGCCTGGTGTTCACCGCCGCCTACGACGAGGACAGCCGATGCGTGGGGGTGGCCGCGCACCGCGTGCTGGCGACGAGCCGCGGCCGGTTGCTGTTCGTCGACGATCTGGTCACCGCTCCTGAGGTGCGCTCCGCGGGGGTCGGTGCGCGGCTCATGGAGGAGCTGGAGAAACGGGCCCGCCGCGCCGGCTGCGTACGCATCGAACTCGACTCCGGGGTGACCAACCACGGGGCCCACCGCTTCTACCACGCCCGGCGCATGTCGATCGCCGCACTGCACTTCGCCCGGGAACTCGCCGCCGAGTAGCCGGCGGGACATGACACATAACAGCCGGGGCGGGTGACCCCCGCGGCGCCGAGGCGCAAGGCTGGCCGGACCAGCCGAGCGAGGGAGAATCATGGCGCAGCGAACGACGCACTCGGACAACCTCGACGTCGGGTTTTCTGAGACGGCCAAACACGAGGACACCACGGAACAGCCCATGGAGTTCGAACTCCTGGGCCTGCGTTGGGATCTGCACCCCGGCGTTTTCGCGCCCTTCCACTCGCCGTCCACCGAGGCGTATTCCAGCTGGCTTCCCTACCCCGAGGGGAGCTCTCTGCTGGAAATGGGCTGCGGCGCCGGCGTGACCGCGGTTTACGGCGCACTGAACGGCTGCCGCAGGGTCACCGCGCTCGACATCAGCACGGCGGCCGTGGAGAACACCCGGCGCAACGCCGCCCGTCACGGCGTCGCCAACCGCGTACGCGCCATGGGGAGCGACATGTTCTCGGCACTGAGCCCGGAGGACCGCTTCGACGTGATCTTCTGGAATTCCAACGCGGTCGAGGCGCCGGAGGACTTCACCTATACCCGCGACATCGAGTGGTCCATTCTCGACCGCGGCTATGCCTCCCACCGCACCTACTTCCGTGAAGGGCCGGGGCGCCTGACCGAGGGCGGCCGGCTGTTCCTCGGTTTCAACAGCCGCGGAAACCGCGCGCTCATCGAGCGTTTCGCCGAGGAAGAGGGCTTGCGCATCAAGGAAATCAACAGCGCTTCCCGCACCTTCGAGGACCGCACCGTCGAGTTCCGGCTCCTCGAACTCGTCAAAGCCGGAACCGCGAACACGGTGAGCACGGCCCCGGGCAGCTGACGTGCGCCTGGCCGTGTCGGGCTCGATAGCCATCGACCATGTGATGGCCTTCCCCGGAAAGTTCACCGATCAGCTGATCGCCGGCGAACTCGGACATGTCTCGCTGTCCTTCCTCGTCGACGATCTGGACGTGCGGCGGGGCGGGGCCGGCGCGAACATCGCCTTCGGCCTGGGACAGCTCGGGCTGGCTCCGGTGCTGGTCGGTGCGGCGGGCCGTGACTTCGCCGAGTACGAGCTGTGGCTGAAGAAGCACGGGGTGAACACCGATCACGTGCACATCAGCCGGCACCGGCCCACCGCGCGGCTCATGTGCCTGACCGACAAGGAGAAGGGCCGGATCGCCACGTTCTACGCGGGCGCGATGCCGGAGGCCCGGGACATCGGCATCGAGCGGGTGGCCGAGCACTGCGGCGGGCTGGATCTGGTGCTCATTGCTCCGGGCGACCCCGAGGCGATGCTGCGGCACACCGCCGACTGCCGCGACCTGGGTATCGCGTTCGCGGCCGATCCGTACGGGCAGCCCGCCCGGCTGGACGGCACACAGGTCCGGGATCTGGTGGCGGGCGCCCGCTGGCTGTTCACCGACGAGTACGAGGCCGCGCTGCTGCTGGAACACACCGGCTGGCGGCACGCCGACGTGCTCGGCCGCGTGGGTGCCTGGATCACCGTCGGACCCGCGGGCGTCCGCATCGACCGGTCAGGCCGGCGCCCCTGCCATGTCCGGGCGGCGACGCCGCACCGGACGGCGGACCGCTCCGCAGCGGACGCCACCGCAGCGGACCCCACCGGAGCGGGCGACGCCTTCCGCGCGGGCTTCCTGGCCGGGGTCGGTCGGCAGCTGCCGCCGGAGGCGGCGGCTCAGCTCGGCTGTGCACTGGCCGCCGCCGCGACGGGGACCGCGGGACCGCAGGGCTACCGGGTCGCCACCGACGCCCTGGTCGCCGGTATTCGGGCCGCCTATGGCCCCGAGGCGGCGCACCGCATCGCCGGCCTCGCCCTTGCCGCGATCTGACGGAAAACGTGCCTCTCCACGTCAGGTGAGGTTGAGGCGGGCGAGTTCCCGGCGCGATCCGATGCCGAGCTTGGGGTAGGCCTTGTACAGATGGTGCTCTACCGTCCGCGGGCTGAGGAACAGCTGAGCGGCGATCTCGCGGCTGCTGCTGCCCTCGGCTGCCAGCCGCACCACCTGCAGCTCCTGCGGGGTCAGACGGTCGATCAGGTTCGCCGCGGTCGCCTGCCCCATCGCCGCGCCGGATTCGCCGGTCGCCCGCAGTTCGGCCCGGGTCCGCTCGGCCCACGGCTTGGCCCGCAGCCGTTCGAAGACCTCCAGCGCCGACCGCAACGGCATCCTGGCGTCGCTCCGGCGACGGCCCCGGCGCAGCCACTCGCCGTAGAGCAGTTCCGTACGGGCCCGCTCGAACGGCCTGCCGCCTGACTGGTGCAGCCGGAGCGCCTGCGCGTAGTGCTCCTCCTCACCGCTCAGCAGCGCCCGGCACCGCGCGGCGACCGCCCGGGCCCACGGCTGCTCCCCCGCGTGCGCCCACGCTTCCAGCCGGTGCAGCGGCCGCTCGGCACGTCCCGGCTGTCCCAGCCGGACCGCGGCCTCGATCTGGTCGCCGACAGCGGCCATGAGCATCGCCGCATGACCTTCGGTGCCGGGCCGGGCGGCCTCCAGCCGGCGCAACGCCGCTTCGTGGTCCCCGAGTCCCAGCTCGAGCAGACTCAGTGCGCAGTCGCTCGCCGCCCTGCCCGCAGCCGGCGCTTCCTCTGCCAGGCGGCGGCACCGGTCCTCGTCGCCCTCGATCGCGGCGATCCGTGCCGTTACGCCACCCAGCCAGGCGAGGCGCCGGCGCAGGCCGGTGTCCCGGGCGATGTCCATCGCCTCGGCGATGGACGCCTCGGCGTCCCGGTGCAGCCCGGCCCGCTCCTGAGTCTGCGCCAGGGCCTGCAGCACCTGCGGCAGCGCGCCGATCAGCCCCTGCTTGCGGCAGCGCTCCACTTCACTGGCGGCCAGCTCCAGAGTCGCGGTGTCATCTCCGAGGATCAGGCCGCTGTAGATGGCCCGCATCCGCGCGCCACTTTCCTCAGCGATCGTGGTGCCCCCGCGCGCCTGCGCGAGAAACTCCGCCAGGCGCGGCAGGCCACGAGCGTAGTCGTCGTCGACCAGGTGCGCCAGGCCCTCCGCCATCACGTCGGGGTGCCCCATGGTCTCCAGCCGCTGGGCGGCGGCGCGCACCAGGGCCGGGTCGCCGGAGAGCCATGCGTAGGTCACGCTGGTGCGGAGCATGGCCGCGGCATGCTCGGGGCCGGTCCGGGCAGCACGGTCGATCAGCAGGCGGGCGGCCTGACCCTGCTCGCCCAGCTCGAACACCACGGCCGCCCGGACCGGGGCGAGTTCGGCCTGCGTCTTGGGCTCGTCGACAAGGCACTCGGCCTGTTCCACCAGATCCGCGGCCTGGGCGGTCTGACCCGCCGCAAGGGCCACCGCGCCCGCCTCACCCAGCCAGCGCGCCTGGTCCTGCCGGGCGGGGGCCAGCCGAGCGGCGTGCTGATACAGGTGTGCCGCGGCGGCGTACGCGGTGCGGCCCCTGGCCCGCTCGGCCGCCGCCACCAGTTCGGCCGCGATGCATTCGTCCGGTTCCGTCGTCGCCGAAGGGAGGTGCCGTGCCCGGCAGTCAGGGTCCTCGGCCGCCTCGGCCAGCGCCCGGTGGACGGCTACCCGCCGGGCCAGGACCGCGCCCTGGTAGGCGGCGGTTCCGATCAGCGGATGCCGGAAGGTCACGGTGCTCTCCGTCACCTGGATCAGCCCGGCCCGTTCGGCGTCCTCGAGATCATCCAGGCCGACACCTAACGACTGTGCCGCCCCCAGCAGCAGCGGAAGGTTGCCCCGCCCTTCGGCGGCCGCGATCAGCATCGTCAGTCGCGTCCGCTCGGGAAGCCGGCCGATCTGGGCACGGAACGACGACAGCACCCTGTCGGCCACCGGCAGCGGCATGGACCCGCTGGGATGATCCCGCTGCGCGGCCGCGAACTCGATCAACGCAAGTGGATTCCCGGCGGATTCGGCGATGACCTGATCACGCAGGACCGGTGCCAGTCCACTGCCGGCGAGCAGGCGCGTGGCGTCCCCGCGGTCCAGCCGGGACGGCCGGAGTTCGGTGAGCCCGGGAGCGGGGAACCCCTCCTCTCGCGTCGCGAACAGCATCGCCACACGCTCCGCGGCGAGCCGCCGGGCCGCGAACAGCAGCGCCTCCGCGCTGGCCTGGTCGAGCCACTGGGCATCGTCGATCAGGCACAGCACCGGGCCTTCCTCGGCCAGGTCCGCGAGCAGGGTGAGCACGGCCAGGCCGGTGAGGAACCGGTCCTGTCCTCGCGTCAGGCCCGAACCCAGCACGGCCCGCAAGGCGTCGGCCTGCGGAACGGGCAGTGCGCCCAGGCGGTGCTGGACCGGCCACAGCAACTGGACCAGGCCGCCGAACGCGAGGTCCGCTTCCGGCTCGATGCCCGTCACCCGCATCACGCGCAGACCCGGCCCGGACGCCGAACGCTCCACCCAGTCCAGCAGGGCCGTCTTGCCGATCCCCGCCTCACCGCGCAGCACCAAGGCGCCGCTGCGGCCGCCTCGCGCCGCGGTGACCAGCCCTTCGAGCTGTGCCTGCTCGGTGGACCTGCCAAACAGCACGAGCCACGACCTTCCGCTTCTCAGTAGCCGCCCCAGTAAGCACGCGGCCAGAAACTACGTACCCCTGAGCAGAAACCTTACCGATTCGACCGGTGCCGCTCCGCTCCTAGCGTCATGACCAGTCAATTCACCCACGGAGGGCACCATGGAAAACCTCTTCGAGCCGCTGACCCTCGGCAGACTGAAGCTGCCCAACCGCATCGTCATGTCCCCGATGACCCGGTCCCGGGCCCCGGAAGGGGTGCAGGGCGACCTGGCGCCCGAGTACTACGCGCAGCGCGCCGCCGCCGGCCTGATCATCACGGAAGGCACCCAGCCCAGCGTGATCGGCCAGGGCTACATCGACACCCCCGGCCTCCACGCGCCCGCGCACGTCGCCGCCTGGCGCCGTGTGACCGACGCCGTCCACGACGACGGCGGCCGGATCTTCGTCCAGCTGATGCACTCCGGCCGGATCGGTCACCCCAGCCTCTATCCGGACGCCGCGCTGCCGGTGGCCCCTTCGGCGATCGCCTCGGGCGAGCAGATCTTCACCCCCGACGGGATGCTGGACCACCCCACCCCCCGCGCCCTGACACTCGAGGACATCGCGCAGACCGTCGAGGACTTCGTCGCCTCCGCGAAGAGCGCGATGGAGGCCGGATTCGACGGGGTCGAACTGCACGGCGCCAACGGCTACCTCATCCACCAGTTCCTCTCCGACAACACCAACCAGCGCTCCGACGCCTACGGCGGCTCCATCGAGAACCGGATCCGGTTCGCCGTCGAGGTCGCCAGGGCCGTCACGGACGCGATCGGCCCGGAGCGGGTCGGCATCCGCATCTCGCCCGCCCACACGGCCAACGGGATCAGCGAGAGCGACCCCAAGGAGCTCTACACCGCCCTGATCCGTGCGCTGGCGCCCTACGGTCTGGCCTACGTGCACGTGATGGAGTTCGGCAGCCGGGAGATCACCAAGCTGGTCCGGGCGGAGTGGCCGGGCACGCTGATCCTGAACCCGCACGCGACCCCGGAGGAGACCTCGGTGACCCCCGAGTCCGCCTCCGCGGTGCTGGACGAGGGACTCGCCGACGCGGTCAGCTTCGCTTCGCTCTGGCTCGCCAACCCCGACCTGCCCGCGCGCATCAAGGCCGGCGGCCCGTACAACGCGCCCGACCCGGCCACCTTCTACGGCGGCGACCACCGCGGGTACACCGACTACCCGACCCTGGACGGCTGATCAGAGCGGACCTGAAGACGCAGAGCGCGGGGCGGGCCGAGAGCGGCCCGCCCCGCATCGCCTTCCGCAGCTCGCCTTCCGCAGCGGTCACAACTCCACGCGTACGTCGTACTCGGTGACCCAGGCGTTGAACTCGACCAGCCGCTCCATGACGGCTCGCACGCCCCACAGGCCGGCCCGCACGCGGTAGGACTCCAACGGCTTGTCCAGCAGCTTCTGGATGGCCTCCCTGGGCACGATCTGCTGCACCGGCGCGCCGTCGGCCAGCAGGTCCTGCACCTTCTCCCGCAGAGCCCGTACGTAGACCTCGTCCTGTGTGGACGGATAGGACGCCTTCTTGCGCTGCAGCACCGACTCCGGGAGCAGATCCGCCGTGGCGGCGCGCAGCAGGCTCTTCTCGCGGCCGTCGAAACTCTTCATCGCCCACGGGGTGTTGAAGACGTACTCCACCAGCCGGTGGTCGGTGAACGGCACGCGCACCTCGAGTCCGGCCGCCATGCTGAGCCGGTCCTTGCGGTCCAGGAGGAAGTTCTCCCAGCGGCTGATGTTGAGGTAACTGATCTCGCGCATCCGCGCCTCGTGGCCGGTTTCGCCCTCCAGGCGCGGGACTTCACCCAGAGCGTCGACGTACCGCTTCTCGATGTACTCGGTGAGCCCCAGCCGGTCCCAGAGACCGATCTCCTTGAGCGTGTCCATCCCGCCGAGCTTCGACCACGGGTGGTGCCACGGAAAGGTGTCGCCCGCCACGGCCTCCGGGTCGTGGAACCAGGTGTAGCCGGCGAAGATCTCGTCCGAGGCCTCGCCCGAGAGCGCGACCGTCACCCGCTCCTTCAGCGCCTTGCACAGCAGATACAGCGAGTGCTCCATATCGCCGGTCGAGACCGGCAGGTCCTGGGCCCGCAGGACGTGGTCGCGCACCGCGGATTCGAGGATGTCCCCGTTCCGCAACTCGACGATGACGTGGTTCACATGGTCCGCGCCGATGTGGTCGGCCACCTCGATCGCGAACGGAATGTCCGGGTCGCCCCACAGGGTGTCCGCCTGGAAGCGCTCCTTGTGGCCCTTGAAGTCGATGGAGAAGGCGTCGATGGGGTTCTGCACGCCGTGCTTCCGGAGGATCTTCGCGGCGAGCGCGGTGACCACGCTGGAGTCCAGACCGCCGGAGAGCAGCGTGCCGACCTTGACGTCGGCGAACAGCTGGCGCTCCACGATGTCATCGAGCAGCTCACGGATGCGGGAGACCGTGGTGTCGAGGTCATCGGTGTGCGGACGCGCCTCGAGTTTCCAGTACTCACGAACGCTGTGGCCCTGCCGGTTGAAGCGGACGACGGTGGCCGGAACGACCTCGTGCATCCCCCGGAAGACGGCATGGCCCGGGGTTTTGAGGATCGCGAAGATCTCCGCCAGCCCCTCGGCGTCCACCACGGCCTCGGCCTCGGGGTGGGCGAGGATGGCCTTGGGCTCGGAGCCGAAGAGCACACCGTCGGGAGTGGGGTAGTAGAAGAGCGGCTTCACGCCCATGCGGTCACGGACCAGGAGCAGTTCCTCCGTGCGCGGATCCCAGATCGCGAACGCGTACATACCGTTGAGCCGCTCCGCGAACTCCTCGCCCCACTCCAGGTAGGCGTGCAGGACGACCTCGGTGTCGCTGGTCGTGCGGAACTCATGGCCCAGACCGATGAGTTCCTCCTTCAGCTCCCGGTAGTTGTACACCTCACCGGTGTACGTGATGACCGGAAGGCCCTCGTCCCGCTCCGTGACGGGCATCGGCTGCTTGCCGCCCTCGAGGTCGATGACCGCCAGCCGGCGGTGGCCGAGCACGGCGCGGGGCGACGTCCAGATTCCCCGGGCGTCCGGACCACGGCATGCCATCGTCTCGGTCATGGCCGGCACCGGTTCCGCCTGCTGAGTCAGGTCGCGCGAGTAGCTCACCCAGCCGGTAAGTCCGCACATTTCGCTCGTTCCTCTCGTCGAGGTTCTGCATGACTGCATGACTGAAGGACAGGGGCGGTGAAAGGGGACCCGAGCCCGCTACAGGCCAGATGCTTTCCGGGCCGCGGGCGGGGGAGCAAAGCCCCGGTCCGTACCTCGTCAGGTCTGTCGGCTTCGGTATCGGACGGCGCGGTGGGACCGGAAACTACGTATCCCGGAGCAGAAGCCTTACCGATTCGGCCTGTGCCTCCGCGCCCTTAGCGTCATGACCAGTTGTCAACTGGCCGAAGGCCCCTGCGGCGAGCCCGGCCCGGCTGCCTTGGAGTACCGATGCATGACACATCTGCCGGTCCAGGCGCCTCGTATCCCGCCGAAGAGGCCCGGCCCGCGCGCAGCCCGGGCCGGATTCCCGCCCTCTGGCTCGCCCTCCTGGCCGGGCCCCTCTCCTTCGGTATCGCGGGCCCCGCCCTCATCCTTGACGACATGGCGCTGGACCTCGGTGTCTCGGTCGGTTCTGCGACCTGGACGGTGACGGCGTTCGGCTGGGGCATCGCGGTCGGTACGCCGCTGATGGCCGGGCTGCTCAGCCACCGGGGTACACGCGTCGCGCTGACGACCTGCGGTCTGCTCGTGCCGGCCGGGGCGATCCTCGTCGTCACCATTCCCGCACTGCCGTCGCTCGTTCTGGGCAGTGCTCTGCAGGCGCTGGGCACCGCCGGCCTGACCGCGACGGCCATGAGCCTCACGGATTCGGCCCGCAGGATGGGGGTCGTCACCGCCTCGCTCGCCGTGGTCGGCTCGACCGCCCCACTGGTCGGGTCACTCGTGACCGACCTTCTCTCCTGGCAATTCGCCCTCGCCCTCCCCATCCTGAGCGTGCTCGCCGTGCCGGCCGTCCTCCGCCGCGCGCCGCTTGGCGCGATATCCCGGAACCGGTTCGACCCGGTCGGGGCGGCACTCGTGACGGTGCTGGTCACCGCGCTGGTCTTCATCCCCCACCGGCCGGCGGCCGCAGGCGCCTGCTCGATCGTGGCTGCTGTGCTCCTCGGTCTGCACCTGCGCGTCCGGCAGGACGGTTTCGTGCCCGCCGTGCTGGTTCGCACGCCCCAGTTCCTGCTCTCCGCGGGGCTCGCCTTCTCCCTGGCGGTGGTCAACTTCGGACTGATCTACGCGATCCCCGAACAGCTGGCGCGGCACACGGGATGGACACCCAGCGAGATCGGGGTCGCCATGGTGTGGCCGCTGCTGCTCGGAGGCACGCTGTCGTGGTTCGTCGTAGCCGCCTCCGCCCGGACGGACCGCCGTCTGATCACTTCCGTGCTCATCGCCATGGGCATCGTGGCTCCCGTGACGGCGGGCTTCAGCGTCTGGTCGCTCGTCCTTCTGATCGCCCAGGCCGTCGCCTCGGTCGCGGCGGCCTCGGGCCAGGGCGTGTTCGCGGTACACGCCACCTCGGCCGTCCCCGACGACCACCGTCCGACGGCGATAGGGATGTTCAACCTGTCCTATCTGCTCGGTGTGGCCTTCGGCCCGGCCATCGTGTCGCTGCTGGCGGCCTGACCGGCCCGGCTACGCGGGCGTGAAGTGCGACGGGCGGCGGCCCGGACTGCGGTCGACGGACGTGTGAAGGCCCGGCTTCTGCCCACCCGCGAACGGCTGTCAGTCGCTGCCATCTCGAGAAGTTTCCTCCTCGGGTGGCCGTACCGCGGTGCGTCCCGCCCATAATACGGGGTGGCTGGCGCCCGACGTGGTGCGTCGTCCGGCTTTCAACGGCCTGGACCAGCTCTGCGCGACGCCTGCCGCGGGAGGTGCGGACGGTCCCGGCCCACGTGGACCCGCCCGCCAATCTCCCGGCGGAATTAACCAGTTGTTCGCGCGCACGACATTGACGGCCTGGCTAATGCCGACGTTGTTCGAATGGCCTTTGCAACCGGGAGCTTCTGTGATTGACCCGCACGCCGCCCGCGCCGCCGCCCTTCCCTGCTTCGTCGCCCTCTCGGTGCTCACCCTCACTGCCTGCGGGACAGCCACCCCCGTCGTCAGCAGCGAGGACGTGAAGACGGCCTCCTCCGCGGAGGACGCGGGTGGCATGGACGCCCTGGTAGCGGCGGCGCAGAAGGAGGGCACCCTCAACGCGATCGCCCTCCCCCGCGACTGGGCGAACTACGGCGCTCTGATCGACGGCTTCACCAACAAGTACGGGATCGAGGTGAAGGTTGCGCAGCCGGACGGCACGAGTCAGGACGAGCTCGAGGCGGTGAAGCTCTACAAGGGCCAGGAGGACGCCCCCGACGTGCTCGACGTCGGCCGCTCCTTCGCCCAGTCCGCGGCCGAGCAGGATCTGCTCGCCCCCTACAAGGTCGCCGGCTACAGCAAGATCCCGCAGGTCCAGAAGGACCCGCTGGCGCGCTGGTACAACAACTACGGCGGTTACATTTCGATCGGCTGTGACGCGGCGCAGGTCGACGTGTGCCCCCAGAACTTCGCCGACCTTCTCAAGCCCGAGTACAGCGGCAAGGTCGCGCTCAACGGCGACCCCACCGAGGCGGGGTCCGCGTTCGCCGGGGTATACGCGGCCGCGCTCGCGAACGAGGGGTCCCTGGATGACATCGAGCCGGGCCTGGACTTCTTCGCCGAACTCAAGAAGGCCGGAAACTTCAACCCCGTGCAGTCGACGCCGGCCACCGTCGAGACGGGCGAGACGCCCATCACCGTCGACTGGGACTACCTCAACACCAGCTACGCCGACACGTTCCGCGACAAGAACATGGACTGGCAGGTCAACGTCCCCACCGACGGCCTCTACGCGGAGTACTACTCACTGGCGATCAACAAGGACGCCCCGCATCCGGCGGCCGCGCGCCTGTGGCAGGAGTACATCTTCAGCGAGGAGGGCCAGAACCTCCGGCTGGAAGGCTACGCCCGCCCGGTCCTGATGGACGCCATGAAGGAGAACGGGACGCTGCACGAGATCGCGGCCGCCTGGCTGCCGGCCGTCCAGGGCGCGCCGAGATTCCCGACGGAGGAGCAGACCACCAAGGCCAAGGAAGTCGTGGCCGCGGGCTGGGAGAAGGCCGTGGGCGACGACTGACCGGCGGGGCGGCGCCGGGGCGGGGGCCGGCCCGCACGGCCGGTGCCGGCGGCCGGGGCAGGACGGTGCCGGGGGCGGTCAGGACGACGGCTGCGCCCCGTAGACCGGCTGCGGGGTCTCCGACCGGGCGAGCAGCTCGTACGCGGCCTCCCCCGCCTCCGCGGGGGTCCAGCGGGCGGCCTTGTCCGCGGTGGGGCCGGGGCGCCAGCCCTCCATGACCGTGATGCGGCCCGCCTCCGCCTCGAAGACGCGGCCCGTCACCCCCTCCGAGGCACCGGATCCGAGCCAGACGACCAGCGGCGACACATTCTCCGGCGCCATCGCGTCGAATCCGCCGTCCCCCGGTGCGGCCATCGTCTCCGCGAACGTCCGCTCGGTCATACGGGTGCGGGCGGCCGGGGCGATCGCGTTGACCTGGACGCCGTACCGCCCCAGCTCCGCGGCCGCGACGAGGGTCAGCCCGACGATCCCGGCCTTGGCTGCCGAGTAGTTGCCCTGGCCGACGCTGCCGAGAAGCCCCGCGCCCGAGCTGGTGTTGACGACCCGGGCCCGCGGCGTACGGCCTGCCTTCGCCTCGGCGCGCCAGTGCGCGGCGGCGTACTTCAGCGGCAGGAAGTGGCCCTTCAGATGCACGCGCATCACGGCGTCCCACTCGTCCTCGCCGAGGTTGACCAGCATCCGGTCCCTGAGGAACCCGGCGTTGTTGACCAGCGTGTCGAGGCGCCCGAAGGCGTCGAGCGCGGTGGCGACGAGCGAGGCGGCGCCGTCGGCGGTGGCGATGTCCCCGCCGTGCGCGACCGCTTCGCCGCCCAGCGCGGCGATGTCGCCGACGACCCCCTGCCCCGGCCCGCCCGAGGCCCCCGAGCCGTCGAGGCCGACCCCGAGGTCGTTGACCACGACCTTCGCTCCCTCGGCGGCGAAGGCGAGCGCGTGGGCGCGCCCGAGACCGCGGCCCGCGCCCGTCACGGCGACGACGCGCCCGCTGCAGATTCCGGTGCGGATTCCGGACATGTCACTGCTCCCTGTTGACGGTTGCGGCGTCGAGGAAGGCGGGGCGTTCCCCTCCCCCGTGGACGAGAAGGCTCGCGCCGGTGATGTAGGCGGCGCGGTCGGAGGCGAGGAAGACGGCGGCGTCGCCGATCTCGGCAGGTTCCGCGAGCCGTCCCAGCGGCACCGTCCGGGCGACGGCCGCGACGCCGTCCTCGTCCCCGTAGTGCAGAGGGGAGGACTCCGTGCGCACCATGCCGGGCACCAGGGTGTTGACCCGTACCGCCGGGGCCCACTCCACGGCCATGGAACGGGCAAGGTGTTCGAGTCCGGCCTTGGCCGCGCCGTAGGCGGCCGTCCCGGGCGAGGGGCGGGACCCGCTGACGCTGCCGACCATGGTGATGGAGCCGGGCGCCCGCTGCCGCCGCATCACGTCGTACGCGGCGAGGGAGGCGGTCAGCGGTGCGGTCAGGTTGAGTTCGAGCACGCGCGCGTGGCGGGCGGCACCGGCGTCGCCGAGCGGCCGGTACGGCGTGCCGCCCGCGTTGTTGACCAGCGCGTCGAGGCGGCCGTGGTCGGCTGCCACGCGCGCGAAGAAGTCCCGTACGGCCTCGCCGTCCCGCAGGTCCACGGACGCGAACTCCGCCGTGCGGCCGGCTTCTTCGACGGCCGTCTCCGGTGGCCTGCGCGCGCAGACGACGACCTCCGCCCCGGCTCTCAGGAAGGCCCGGGCGATCCCGGCGCCCACTCCCCTCGTCCCGCCGGTGACGACGGCGACCCGCCCTTCCAGATCCAGCGTGATACCCAACGCGCACCTCCCGCGGCCCGCGAACCGCTGCTACCGTCCACCTAACAAATGTTTGGTGGAAAGGTAGCTGATCCGCTCATGGGTGTCTCCACCGCGAGCCCGGAGAAGGGCATCGCCGTCGTCACCGTCGACTTCCCACCCGTCAACGCCCTGCCCGTGCAGGGCTGGTACGACCTGGCGGCTGCCGTGACCGCCTCGGGCCGCGACCACGGGGTGCGCTGCGTGGTGCTCGCCGCGGGCGGCCGCGGCTTCAACGCGGGCGTGGACATCAAGGAGATCCAGCGCGACCGGGGCCATGACGCGCTGATCGGCGCCAACCGCGGGTGTGACGCGGCGTTCTCCGCCGTCTATGACTGCGAGGTGCCGGTCGTCGCGGCCGTGCACGGCCACTGCCTGGGCGGGGGCATCGGCCTCGCCGGAAACGCGGACGCGATCGTGGCGAGCGACGACGCGGTCTTCGGCCTCCCCGAGCTGGACCGCGGCGCACTCGGCGCGGCCACCCACCTCTCGCGGCTGGTCCCGCAGCACCTGATGCGCGCGCTGTACTACACCTCGCGCACCGCGACCGCCGGGGAGCTGCACCGGCACGGCTCGGTGTGGCGGGTCGTGCCGCGCGGCGAACTGCTCGGCGCGGCGCTGGAACTGGCCCGGGAGATCGCCGCCAAGGACGGCTCGCTTCTGCGTCTCGCGAAGGCGGCCATCAACGGCATCGACCCGGTCGACGTCCGCCGCAGCTACCGCTTCGAGCAGGGCTTCACCTTCGAGGCGAACCTCAGCGAAGTGGCGGACCGGGTCCGGAACGCCTTCGGCAGCGAGGGGAAGGCGTCTTGAGGGACAAGAGGATGACCGCCGAGGAGGCCGTGGGTCGCCTCGAGAGCGGCATGACCATCGGCATCGGCGGCTGGGGCTCGCGGCGCAAGCCGATGGCCCTCGTACGGGCGCTGCTGCGCTCGGCCGTCACCGACCTGACCGTGATCTCCTACGGCGGCCCGGACGTCGGACTGCTGGCCGCCGCGGGGCGGATCCGCAGGCTGGTGGCGGCTTTCGCCACCCTCGACTCGATCCCCCTCGAACCGCACTTCCGCGCCGCCCGGCAGCGCGGCGCCTTCGAGCTGACGGAGCTGGACGAGGCGATGGTCATGTGGGGGCTGACCGCGGCCGCGCACCGGGTGCCCTTCATGCCGGTGCGGGCGGGCCTCGGCTCGGACGTGATGCGGGTCAACCCGGAGCTGCGGACGGTCACTTCGCCGTACGAGGACGGCGAGGAGTTCGTCGCAGTGCCCGCTCTGCGGATGGACGCCGCGCTCGTCCACCTGGGCCGGGCCGACGCATACGGCAACGGCCAGTACCTGGGCCCCGACCCGTACTTCGACGACCTCTTCTGCGAGGCCGCGGACAGCGCGTACGTCTCCTGCGAACGCGTCGTCGACAGCGCCGAGCTCACCAAGGCGGGCGGGGCTCAGACGCTGCTCGTCCAGCGCCACGCGGTCACCGGCGTGATCGAGGCTCCGAACGGCGCGCACTTCACCTCCTGCGCCCCCGACTACGACCGCGACGAGCCCTTCCAGAAGGCGTACGCGACGGCCGCCGCCGACCCGACCGCCTGGGCCGCGTTCACCGGCCGCTTTCTGTCCGGCGGCACCGAGAGCGCCTACCAGTCCGCCGTCGCGGCATGGCATGAGGAGCAGCGATGACCCACGACAGTGGCAGCACGACGACGGCCGCTGCGGCGACGAGGGCCGAGTACTGCGTGGTCGCCTGCGCCGAGGCCTGGCGCGGGGACGGTGAGATCCTGGCGAGTCCCATGGGCACGGTGCCCGCCATCGGCGCACGGCTGGCCAGACTCACCTTCGCGCCCGAACTGCTGCTCACCGACGGCGAGGCGATGCTCATGGGCGATGTCCCCGCGATGGGTGGCACGTCCCAGGTCACCGAGGGCTGGCTGCCCTACCGCCGGCATCTGGCGATGGTCACCGGCGGCAGGCGGCACGTGATGATGGGGGCGAGCCAGATCGACCGCCACGGCAACCAGAACATCTCCTGCATCGGCGACTGGTCCCGGCCGCCCCGGCAGCTGCTGGGCGTGCGCGGCGCGCCCGTCAACACCCTCAACAACCCGACCAGTTACTGGGTGCCGCGGCACTCGCCCCGGGTCTTCGTCGAGCGGGTCGACATGGTGTGCGGGGTCGGCTACGACCGCGCGGCCGCAGCCGGGCCGTCCGCGACCCGCTTCCACGACATCCGGCGGGTCGTCACCGACCTCGCGGTCCTCGACTTCGGGACGCCGGACCGCGGCATGCGCATCCGGTCCGTACACCCCGGCGTGACGGTCGACCAGGTCCGCGAGGCGACGGGCTTTCCACTCGCCGCGCCGGACGGTGGCGTGCCGGACACGCGGGAGCCCACGGGCGAGGAGCTGCGGCTGATCCGCGAGGTCATCGACCCCCAGGGGTGGCGCGACCGCGAGGTGCGGGCGTGACCGGCCGGACCACAGGCCGCACCGCCGACCGCACCGCGCACCACACCGCGCACCACACCGCGGACCGCACCCTGGAGACGGCGTTCACCGAACTGGCCGGGGTCAGGCACCCCATCGTGCAGACCGGCATGGGATGGGTAGCGGGTCCCCGGCTGGTGTCGGCGACCGCGAACGCGGGTGCCCTGGGCATCCTCGCCTCGGCCACCATGACGCCGGACGGGCTCCGGTCGGCGGTCCGCGAGGTCAAATCCCGTACGGACGCCCCGTTCGGCGTCAATCTGCGGGCTGACGCGGGCGACGCCGCCGACCGCGTCCGCGTCATCACCGAGGAGGGCGTACGGGTCGCTTCGTTCGCCCTCGCGCCCTCCCGCGAGCTGATCGCCCGCCTCAAGGACGCGGGGGTGGTCGTGATCCCCTCCGTCGGCGCCCGCCGCCACGCCGAGAAGGTGGCCTCCTGGGGCGCGGACGCCGTGCTGGTGCAGGGCGGCGAGGGCGGCGGCCACACCGGCGAGGTGGCCACGAGCGTCCTGCTCCCGCAGGTGGTCGACGCCGTGGACATCCCGGTCGTCGCGGCGGGCGGCTTCTTCGACGGCCGCGGTCTGGTCGCCGCGCTCGCCTACGGGGCCGCGGGCGTCGCCATGGGCACCCGCTTCCTGCTGACCTCCGACAGCACCGTCCCGGACGCCGTCAAGGCCGCCTACCTCGCCGCCACGGTCAAGGACGTGACCGTCACCACCAAGGTCGACGGCCTCCCCCACCGGATGCTGCGCAGCGACCTGGTCGACTCCCTCGAGACGTCCGGCCGTTCGGCTGCCCTTCTGCGATCCCTGCGGCACGCATCCGCGTTCAGGAAGGTCTCCGGGCTGAGCTGGGCCCGTATGGTCCGTGACGGCCTGGCCCTGCGGCGCGGCAAGGACCTCACCTGGAGCCAGGTGCTGCTCGCGGCCAACACCCCGATGCTGCTGAAGGCCTCGATGGTGGACGGCCGTACGGACCTCGGGGTGATGGCCGCGGGACAGGTCGCCGGGCTGCTCTGCGACCTGCCGTCCTGCGCGGAGCTGGTGGACCGCGTGATGGCCGAGGCGTACGAGAGGCTGGACGCGCTCGCCGGCCTCGGCGCTCCTCGCTGATCGTCACGTCCGCCTGACCACCGCCTGATCAGAGCCGCTCGATGATCGTCACGTTCGCCTGGCCACCGCCTTCGCACATCGTCTGCAGGCCGTAACGGCCGCCGGTGCGCTCCAGTTCGTGCAGCAGCGTGGTCATCAGCTTGGCGCCGGTGGCGCCCAGCGGGTGGCCGAGGGCGATGGCGCCGCCGTTGACGTTGACCCGGTCCGGGTCGGCGCCGGTCTCCTTCAGCCAGGCCAGCACCACGGAGGCGAAGGCCTCGTTGATCTCCACCAGGTCGATGGCGTCCAGCGTGAGAGCGGTCTTCTTGAGTGCGAACGCCGTGCCCGGGATCGGCGCCGTGAGCATCCGGATCGGATCCTCGCCGCGTACGGAGAGATGGTGGAAGCGGGCCCGGGGGGTGAGGCCGTGCTCCCGTACGGCCCGCTCGCTCGCGATCAGCACCGCTGCCGCGCCGTCCGAGACCTGCGAGGAGACCGCCGCCGTCAGCCGCCCGCCCTCGACAACCGGCTTCAGCCCGGCCATCTTCTCGAGCGACGTGTCGCGACGCGGGCCCTCGTCCGCCGTCACGCGCGCGTACGGCACGAGCTCGCGGTCGAACCGGCCCTCGTCGATGGCCCGCACCGCCCGCTGGTGGGAGCGCAGCGCGTACTCCTCCATGTCCCGGCGCGAGACGCCCCACTTCTCGGCGATCAGCTCGGCGCCGTAGAACTGGTTGACCGGACGGTCGCCGTAGCGGGCCCGCCAGCCCTCGGACCCGGCGAACGGACCCTCGGTCAGGCCCAGCGGCTCGGCGGCCTGGCGCGAGGCGAAGGCGATGGGCACCTGCGACATGTTCTGCACCCCACCCGCGACCACCAGGTCCTGGGTGCCCGACAGGACTCCCTGGGCGGCGAAGTGCACGGCCTGCTGCGAGGAGCCGCACTGCCGGTCGACCGTCACGCCCGGCACCTCCTCGGGGAGCCCGGCGGCCAGCCAGCAGGTGCGCGCGATGTCGCCGGCCTGCGGCCCGACCGTGTCCAGGCAGCCGAACACGACGTCCTCGACGGCCGCCGGGTCGGCGCCGGACCGCTCCATCAGTGACCTGAGCACGTGGGCGCCCAGGTCGGCCGGGTGGACGGCGGCGAGCCCGCCCTTCCGGCGGCCGACCGGAGTCCGTACCGCTTCGACGATGTATGCCTCGGCCATGGCTGCTGCTCCTCCGCCGGTCGTCTGATGAAGGTGTCATTCCCGTACGGCGATGCCGTCCAGCACCATCGACAGGTACTGGCGGGCGATCTCCTCGGGGCTGTGCTGCCCGTCCGGCCGGTACCAGGAGACGGCGACCCAGACGGTGTCGCGCACGAAGCGGTAGGTGAGTCGGACGTCCAGGTCGGCGCGGAACGCCTTGGCGGCGACTCCGCGCTCCAGGGTGCCGAGCCACGCCTTCTCGAACTTCCGCTGGGACTCGGCGAGATAGTGGAAGCGGGGCTGGGCGGACAGGTGCCTGGACTCCTTCTGGTAGATGGCGACCGCGGCGCGGTGGCGGTCGATCTCCCGGAAGGACTCGGTGACGAGGGCCTCAAGGGTCTCCCGGGGGCCGAGGTCCGCGGCGAGTACGGCGTCGTACCCGGCCCAGAGCTCGTCCAGGAAGGTGGAGAGGATCTCCTCGAGGATCGACTCCTTCGAATCGAAGTGGTAGTAGAGGCTGCCCGCGAGCATCCCCGCCTGGTCCGCGATCTTGCGGACGGTGGTGGCGTTGTAGCCCTGGGCTGCGAACACCTCGGCCGCGGTGGCCAGGAGTTCCCTGCGCCGATCGGGCGGCGGGGCGCCCTCGGCGGTCTTCTTGCTGTTCTTCGGCACGTGGCTCACAAGGCCATTGTCGTTACGCATGCTGGCTGCTGACGGACACGGTCTCGCCGGTCATGTAGGACGCGTAGTCGCTGGCGAGGAAGACGATGACGTTGGCGACCTCCCAGGGCTCGGCCCAGCGGCCGAACGCCTCGCGCCCGGTGAGCTCCTCCAGCAGCTCCGGGGTGGTCACCTTCGCCAGGTGCGGGTGCATGGCGAGGCTCGGGGACACGGCGTTGACCCGTACCCCGTAGGCCGCGGCCTCGGCGGCGGCGCACCGGGTCAGGGCCATGACTCCGGCCTTGGCGGCGGCGTAGTGGGCCTGGCCGCGCTGGGCGCGCCAGCCGGCGACGGAGGCGTTGTTGACGACGACGCCACCGGAGTCGGCGGCCCGCATGCGGCGCAGGGCGGCCCGGGTGCAGCGGAAGGTGCCGTTCAGCGTGACGTCGAGGACCTTGTGCCACTGCTCGTCGGTCATCTCGGTGAGATCCGCCGTGCCGCCGAGACCGGCGTTGTTGACCACGACATCGAGGCGGCCGTGGCGCTCCTCGGCGAGCTCGAACAGGGCTCCGACCTGCTGCTCGTCGGTCACGTCGCAGGGCACCCCGGCGACGCGTCCGGCTCCGAACTCCCCGGCCAGCGCCTCGGCCGTCTCCTTGACGCGGCGGGCGTGGGCGTCGCCGATGACGATGCGGGCGCCCTCCTCCAGGAAGCGGCGGGCTGTCGCCCCGCCGATTCCCGCGCCCGCGGCCGCGGTGATCACCGCCGTACGGCCGGTGAGCAGCCCGTGTCCCGGGACGTACCGCGCCTGTGCCTTGTTGTCGGTCACAACAACACGCTAACCTACCAAACACTTGTTAGGGAAGCGTGGTGAGGGGCCCGATGGATCTCGACTTCTCCGCCGCGGAGCGGGCCTTCCGGGAAGAGGCCCGCGCCTGGCTCGCCGAGCATGTGCCGGACGACCCTCTGCCCTCCCTGGAAACCGGTGAGGGGTTCGCTGCGCACCGGGCATGGGAGCGCACGCTCTTCGCGGACCGCTGGTCGGTGGCCTCCTGGCCCGAGCGGTACGGCGGCCGGGGCGCCTCGCTCGTCGAGTGGCTGATCTTCGAGGAGGAGTACTACGCGGCGGGGGCGCCGGGCCGGGTCGGCCAGAACGGCATCAGCCTGCTCGCGCCCACCCTCTTCGAGCACGGCACCGAGGAGCAGCGCGCCCGCATCCTGCCGCCGATGGCGAGCGGCGAGGTGATCTGGGCGCAGGCCTGGTCGGAGCCGGAGGCGGGCTCCGACCTCGCCTCGCTCCGCTCCACGGCGGTGCGGACGGAAGGCGGCTGGCGCTTGAGCGGCCAGAAGACCTGGTCGTCGCGCGCGGCCTTCGCGGACCGGGCCTTCGGGCTGTTCCGCAGCGATTCCGACGCGGACCGGCCGCACCGCGGGCTGACGTATCTGATGTTCCCGCTGGACGCGCCGGGTGTGACGGTGCGTCCCATCGGCCGCCTGGACGGTAAGCCCGCCTTCGCCGAGCTGTTCCTCGACGGCGTCTTCGTGCCCGACGCGGACGTCATCGGCGAGCCTGGGCAGGGGTGGCGCGTCGCCATGAGCACGGCGGGGAACGAGCGCGGGCTGACCCTGCGCAGCCCCGGCCGGTTCACGGCGGCCGCGGAACGGCTCGTCGGGCTGTGGCGGGAGCGCGCGGATCCGGCGGACACGGCGCTGCGCGACCGCGTCGCGGACGCGGTGATCGCCGCCCGCGCGTACCAGCTCTTCGCGTACGCGGGCGCCTCGCGCCTCGCCTCCGGAGGGTCGATCGGCGCCGAGTCGAGCCTGAACAAGGTCTTCTGGTCCGAGCTGGACGTCGCCCTGCACGAGACCGCCCTCGACCTGCTCGGGGCGTACGGCGAGCTGGCGGGCGAGGCGGAGGAGGCGCCGGCGCAGGGCAGTTGGGCCGAGGGCTACGTCTTCTCGCTCGCCGGGCCGATCTACGCGGGCACGAACGAGATCCAGCGCGACATCATCGCCGAGCGGCTGCTCGGCCTGCCGAAGGGGCGACGGTGAGGTCGTGGTTTATGAGGTTTATGAGCTTTATGAGGGTGTGAGCTCGTGAGGTTCCTTCTTGACGAGGGGCAGCGCGACTTCGACCGCGCGCTGGACCGGATGCTGGGCTCGGTGGACGCGCCGGGCGCGGCGCGGGCGTGGGCGACAGGGGATCCTGCGGCGGGGCGGGCGCTGTGGCGGCGGCTCTCGGAGGCCGGGGTCTTCGCGCTGGCCGTGCCCGAGGCGTACGACGGGGTGGGTCCGCTGCCGGTGGAACTGGCGGTCGCCTTCGTGCAGTTGGGGCGGCATGCGGTGCCGGGTCCGGCGGTCGAGACGGTCGCCGCGGCTGTGCTCCTGGGGCGGCTGGCGGAGGCGGGCGGGGCGGCAGGCGGGGCGGCGGGGTCGGCAGACGCGGTGGGGGTCGCGAAGGACTGGCTGCCGCGGATCGCCTCGGGAGACGCGGTGGCGACGCTGTCGGTGCCGGGCAGGTCGGAGAGCTCGGGCGGGGCTGGGGGCTCGGGCAGGCCAGGGGGCTCGGGCGGGTCCGGGGGCTGCCGGGGCGGGTCCGGGTGCCCTAGTGGCTTCGATGACTTCGGAGGCTTCGGGAGCGGGCCGTACGCACTGGACGCCGACAGCGCCGACGCCGCATTCGCCGCGACCGGCGAGGAGCTGCGGCTGTCGGCCGGACACGGCTCCGTCCAGCCGTCGTTCGATCCGGTGCGGCGACTCGCCCGCCTGCGGGACGGCGGCGCATTGCTGGCGACCGGGCCCGCGGTGCGGGAGGCGGCCGCGCGAGCCGCCGAGTGGGCCGCCTTCGCCACGGCGGCGCAGGCCCTGGGCACCGGGCTTGCGCTGGTCGAGCGGACAGTGGCGTACGCGAAGCAGCGCACGCAGTTCGGCACCGCCATCGGGTCATTCCAGGCGGTCAAGCACCAGCTGGCCGACGCGCTGATGGGGCTGGAGTTCGCGCGGCCGCTGCTGTACGGAGCGGCGGTGGCACTGGCCGCAAGCACGGGTGGAGAAGGCACGGGCGGTGTGGGCCGGGGCGGTGTGGGCACGGGCGGTGTGGGCGCGGAGGTCGCCGCGGCGAAGGCGGCCGCGGGCGAGGCCGCGTACGCCGCCGCCAGGACCGCGCTCCAGCTGCACGGCGCGATCGGATACACCGCGGAGTACGACCTCTCGCTCTGGATCCGCAAGGCACGCGCCCTGCGCGCCGCCTGGGGAACGCCGTCGGAGTGCCGCACTCGCGTGCTGGCCGGGTGATCGACCGGATCGAGCGATCTTTGACCGAGGAGAGCACCTGGCCCCCGCGGGACCGGTTCGACGCACGACGGCGGGGACTGGCGGTCCGCGGACCGGTCGGGGGGCTGACTCCGCGCCGGAGGCCGCCCGCCGCCACCGCGCTGCCCGCACCGCCCGGAGCTGCCGGACGGGGAGTCCATACCGGCGGACGACGCCAACGCCGCCTGGCCTGCCGCGTGAACGGCATCTCCAGCGCTACTGTTCGTATCGAAACAGCAGCGTCGGAAGACGAGGTGCGGTCCGTGTCCCCTGCACTGTCGCAAGGCCTGGCGGAGCAAGCCCGCGCGCTCGCCGAGGGCGAGGTGTCCTCACGCGCGCTGGTCGAGCGGTCCCTGGCTGCCATCGAGGCCGCTCAGCCCCTGCTCAACCCCTTCCGCAGGATCCGCGCCGAGGCCGCGCTCGCGGAAGCCGACGCAGCGGACCGGAAGTTGGCCGCGGGCGAGCGGGCACCGCTGCTGGGCGTACCCGTCGCGGTCAAGGACGACATGGACGTGGCGGGGGAGCCGACGGCGTTCGGGTGCCCCGGCGAGTTCCCGGTCAAGGAAGCAGACTGCGAGGCCGTACGGCGCCTCCGGAACGCCGGGGCCGTCGTCGTCGGGAAGACCAACACGCCCGAGCTCGGCCAGTGGCCTTTCACCGAGGGATCGGCCTTCGGCGACACCCGTAACCCGTGGAACACGGACCACACGCCGGGCGGCTCCTCGGGCGGAGCCGCGGCCGCCGTGGCAGCCGGGCTCGTGCCTGCCGCGCTGGGTTCCGACGGCGCGGGCTCCGTCCGGATTCCCGCCGCATGGACGCACCTGGTCGGCATCAAGCCGCAGCGCGGCCGGATCTCGACGTGGCCCGACGAGGAGGCGTTCAACGGGATCACGGGGATCGGCCCCCTGGCCCGTACGGTCGCGGATGCCGCGCTGCTGCTCGACGCGGCGAGCGGCAGCCACCCCGGCGACCTGCACAGGCCGCCGCCGCAAGCGATGCTCCCCGCCGCGTCGCGCGAGCCGGGCAGGCTGCGTATCGCGCTGTCGCTGCGCCCCGCCTTCACGGGCACCCCGAAGTCGCTGCACCCGGCAGTCCGCTCGGCCGTCACCGGGGTCGCCGAGCGGCTGGCCGCCCTCGGCCACGAGGTGGTGCAGGCGGATCCGAAGTACGGTCCGGTGGGCCTGACCTTCGTGCCGCGCGCGACGGCCGGGGTCCGCGACTGGTGCGCCCGTGTGCCGGACCGGACACTGCTGGACCCGCGGACCAGGAGCGCCGCGCGGCTCGGCCGGCTGCTGTGCGGCGGCCCGCTCCGCCTCGCCCGGTCCGCCGAGGCGCGGCTCCACGCGCGCGTGGGCGAGATCTTCCGCCGCGTCGACGTCGTCCTCACCCCGACCACCGCCACCCCTCCCCCACGGATCGGCGCGATGATCACGCTGTCCGGCTGGCGCACCGACCGGGCGATGATCGCCGCCTGCCCGTACGCCTGGCCGTGGAACGTCCTCGGCTGGCCGGGCATCAGCGTGCCCGCGGGCTTCGCGGACGGCGGCCTCCCGCTCGGCGCACAGCTGCTGGGCCCCGCGAACAGCGAGCCGCTGCTGATCTCCCTGGCGGCGCAGCTGGAGTCGGACCAGCGGTGGTACGAGCGGTGGCCGAACCTCGAGTGCCTGGGCCTGGAGGACGGGGACACGGACAAGGACGCGGCGATCGCCTGAACGCACGGCGCCGGGCGAGGCCCGGGCGCACGGCCGCCCCCACCGCCCGCCGCCCGTCCGGGCCGGGCCGGACGGGCGGACGGGCGGACGGGCGGACGGGCGGACGGGCGGACGGGCGGGAATCTTCCCAGCGGCAGGGCGTTGTCTCCAGGCGTGAGCACCGCACTGTCGACGACCCGATTCTCCGTCCTGGACCGCTCCCGCACCCGGCAGGGCGAGGAGCCTCCGGAGGCGCTGCGCGAAACCGTGCGGTTCGCGCAGCAGGCCGAGGGCCTGGGCTACCACCGGTTCTGGGTGTCGGAGCACCACGGCGTCCCCGGAGTGGCCGGCTCCGCACCGACCGTGCTCGCCGCGGCCATCGCCGCCGCGACCTCCCGTATCCGCGTCGGCACGGGCGGCGTCATGCTGCCCAACCACCAGCCCCTCGTCGTCGCCGAGCAGTTCGGGGTGCTCGAGTCCCTCTTCCCCGGCCGCATCGACATGGGCCTGGGCCGTTCCGTCGGGTTCACCGACGGGATACGGCGAGCGCTCGGCCGGGAGAAGGACGCCGCCGAGGACTTCGGGGCGCAGCTCGAGGAGCTGCTCGGCTACTTCACCGACGAGCGGACCACCGGGCCGCGGGTGCACGCACGGCCGGCGGAAGGTCTCCGCATTCCCGCGTTCGTGCTGGCCACGGGGGCGGGGGCGGAGCACGCAGCCGCGTTCGGACTGCCGCTGGTGATCGCGGCGGCGCGTGGCGAGGAGCGGATGCTGCGCGCGATCGACCGCTATCGCGAGCTGTTCCGGCCCACGGAGTGGGGGCAGGAGCCGTACGTCGTCGTCTCGGGCACGGTCGCGGTGGCCGGGAGCACCGAGGAGGCCCGGCGGCTGCTCCTGCCCGAGGCCTGGTCGGCCGCCTGGTCCCGCACCCACGGCGAGTTCCCGCCGCTGATGCCGCCCGAGGAGATCGCTCCCCTCGAGATGCCCGAGCGCGAGCGTTCGCTCTTCGAGGAGTCCCAGCGCGGGCACATCTCCGGCACCGAGCCGCAGGTGTCCGAGGCCCTGGAGAAGCTCATCGTGCGCACGGCGGCCGACGAGGTGCTGGTGACCACGAGCACGTACGACCGCGAGCTGCAGCTGGAGTCGTACCACCGGCTGGCGCGGATGACCGGGGTGCTGGGGACGAGCGCCCCGGGGACCCAGAGGACGAGCGCCTAGGACCAGCATGTTCGCCCCCTGGCGGTGAGATGCCGTCGCGCCGCGGACGCGCGATGGTCAGCGCCCGGACGTGCGGACCGCGCGGAGCCATTCCCGGTTCATGGCCGCGATGCTCGGCAGCGGGATGCCCTTCGGGCACGCGGTGGCGCACTCGCCCGTGTTCGTGCAGCCGCCGAAGCCCTCGGCGTCCATCGTCGCGACCATCTCCAGCACCCGGCTCTCCCGCTCGGGTCCGCCCTGCGGCAGGGAGTTCAGATGCACCACCTTCGCCGAGGTGAACAGCATCGCCGAGCCGTTGGGGCAGGCCGCGACGCACGCCCCGCACCCGATGCACTCGGCGTGCTCGAAGGCCGTGTCCGCGTCGTCCTTCGGTACCGCCGTGGCGTGGGCCTCGGGCGCGCTGCCCGTCGGCGCGGTGATGTAGCCGCCGGAGCCGATGACCCGGTCGAAGGCGGACCGGTCGACGACGAGGTCCTTCACGACAGGGAACGCGGCCGCCCGCCACGGCTCGATGTCGATCGTGTCGCCGTCGGCGAAGTGCCGCATGTGCAGCTGGCAGGTGGTGGTGCGCTCGGGCCCGTGGGCACGGCCGTTGATGACCATGCCGCAGGCGCCGCAGATGCCCTCGCGGCAGTCGTGGTCGAAGGCCACGGGCTCCTCGCCGCGCAGGATCAGCTCCTCGTTCAGCGTGTCGAGCATCTCCAGGAAGGACATGTCCGGAGAGATGCCCTCGACCTCGTACGGGGTCATGGCACCCGCCTCGTCCGGGCCGGACTGGCGCCAGATGCGCAGGGTGAGCCTCATGCGTAGCTCCGCTGGGTGGGGTGGACGTACTCGAAGACCAGGTCTTCCTTGTGCAGCACGGGGGCCGCGCCCGTGCCGGTGAACTCCCAGGCCGCGGCGTACGAGAACGCCTCGTCCTCGCGCGCTGCCTCGCCGCCCGCGGTCCGGCTCTCCTCGCGGAAGTGCCCGCCGCAGGACTCGGTGCGGTGCAGGGCGTCGAGGCACATCAGCTCGGCCAGCTCCAGGTAGTCGGCGACCCGGTTCGCCTTCTCCAGCGACTGGTTGAGCTGCTCACCGGTGCCGGGCACCCTGACGCGGCGCCAGAACTCCTCGCGCAGCGCGGGGATGCGGTCGAGTGCCTTCCGCAGGCCCGTCTCCGTACGGGCCATGCCGCATTCGTCCCAGAGCAGTTCGCCGAGCTCGCGGTGGAACGACTCGGGCGTACGGTCGCCGTTCACCGACAGCAGGAGACGAAGCCGGTCCTCGGTCTCGGCGACCGCCTCGGCGAAGGCCGGGTGGTCCCGCGGCACTGGCTCGTGCGTCGCGTGCCGCGCCAGATAGTCGCCCAGCACCGGCGGCAGCACGAAGTAGCCGTCGACCAGGCCCTGCATGAGCGCGCTGGCACCCAGCCGGTTGGCGCCGTGGTCGGAGAAGTTGGCCTCCCCGATCGCGAACAGGCCGGGGATGGTGGTCTGCAGGTCGTAGTCGACCCACAGGCCGCCCATGGTGTAGTGGATCGCGGGGTAGATGCGCATCGGCACCTGGTAGGGGTCCTCCGCGGTGATCCGCTCGTACATCTCGAAGAGGTTGCCGTACTTCTCCTCGACCGCCTTCCTGCCCATACGGGCGATGGCGTCGGCGAAGTCGAGGTAGACGCCCTGGCCCCCGGGCCCGACGCCACGCCCCTCGTCGCAGACCTTCTTCGCCGCACGGGAGGCGATGTCGCGGGGCACGAGGTTGCCGAAGGACGGGTAGACGCGCTCCAGGTAGTAGTCGCGCTCGTCCTCGGGGATCTCGTTCGGCGGGCGCCGGTCGCCACGGGCCTTCGGCACCCAGATGCGGCCGTCGTTGCGCAGCGACTCGCTCATCAGCGTCAGCTTGGACTGGTGGTCGCCGGAGCGCGGAATGCAGGTGGGGTGGATCTGGGTGAAGCAGGGGTTGGCGAAGTACGCGCCGCGCCGGTGCGCCCGCCAGATCGCCGTCGCGTTGGAGTTCTTGGCGTTGGTCGACAGATGGAAGACGTTGCCGTAACCGCCGGTGGCGAGCACCACGGCGTCGGCGACATACGTCGAGACCTCGCCCGTGATCAGGTCGCGGGCGACGATGCCGCGCGCCCGCCCGTCGATGACGATCAGGTCGAGCATCTCGGTGCGCGGGTGCATCTCGACGTTGCCCGCGGCGATCTGCCGGGACAGTGCCTGGTACGCGCCGAGCAGCAGCTGCTGCCCGGTCTGCCCCCGGGCGTAGAAGGTGCGGGAGACCTGGACGCCGCCGAAGGAGCGGGTGTCGAGCAGGCCGCCGTACTCGCGGGCGAAGGGCACGCCCTGGGCCACGCACTGGTCGATGATCTCCACCGAGACCTGGGCGAGGCGGTGCACATTGGACTCGCGGGCGCGGAAGTCACCGCCCTTGACGGTGTCGTAGAAGAGCCGCCGGATCGAGTCGCCGTCGTTGCGGTAGTTCTTGGCGGCGTTGATGCCGCCCTGCGCGGCGATGGAGTGGGCGCGGCGCGGCGAGTCCTGGTAGCAGAACTGCACGACGCGGTAGCCCTGTTCGGCGAGCGTGGCACCGGCGGCGCCGCCCGCCAGGCCGGTTCCGACGACGATGATGGTGTACTTGCGGCGGTTGGCCGGATTGACCAGCCTCGCTTCGAACCGGCGCTGGTCCCAGCGCTGTTCGATGGGTCCGCCCGGGGCCTTGGTGTCGGCGATCGGATCGCCGGTGGTGTACGAGGCGTATGACGTCATGTCAGCTCACCAACCCGGTCATCACCGCGACCGGCACGCTCAGGAAACCGATGGTCAGGATCAGGGCCAGCGCGGCGGCCGCCGCCTTCAGGACGCGGTCGCGGCGCGCGCTGTTCGCGCCGAGGGTCTGCGCGGCGCTCCAGAAGCCGTGGTGGATGTGCAGGCACAGCGCGAGCATCGCCACGATGTAGATCCCGCCGCCGTACCAGGTCGAGAAGGACGCGACGAGGTTCTCGTACGGGTGGTGGGCCTCGGCCCGCGGGTTCACGGTCAGGGTCGTCAGGTCGAGGATGTGCCAGACGACGAACAGGCCGAGGATGACGCCGCCCCAGCGCATGGTCCGGGTCGCGTAGCTCGCACGCCGCCGCTTGTGCGCGTAGCTCCTCGGGCGGGCGGCGATGTCGCGGCGGCTGAGCTGGTACGCGGCCACACCGTGCAGCACGACGGACGCCGCGAGTACGGACCTGACGATCCAGAGGAACCAGCTCTGGTGGAGGGCGGGCGCGCCGATGGTGCGCAGCCAGGCCGCGTAGCCGTTGAACTCCTCGGCCCCGAAGAAGATCTTGAGGTTGCCGAGCATGTGGACGACCAGGTAGAGCAGCATGACCACGCCCGTGGTGGCCATGACCGCCTTCTTCCCGACGGTCGACTGCCACAGCAGGCGGAGGATGGACGGCCGGGCCGTCCGGGTCGCGAGTGCCATGGCTCCCGAAGGTAGGCGCCTCCCGGTCGACAGGTCCAAGACATGGTCCGGCTCGATTCGATAGGGATTGCCTATCCGCTCGCCTATGCTCGGCCGCGTGCAGTTCCAGCAGCTTCTCTACTTCGTCACCGTGGCCGAGACCCGGCACTTCACCCGCGCCGCCGAGCGGGTGCACGTCGCCCAGCCATCGCTGTCACAGCAGATCAGGGCGCTGGAGCGGGAGCTGGGAGCGGAGCTGTTCAGCCGCGCCCGGGGCAATATCGCGCTCACCGACGCGGGTGAGGCGCTGCTGCCGCTCGCCCGCAGAATCCTGGCCGACGCCGAGACCGCCCGCTACGAAGTGCAGGAGCTGGTCCAGCTGCGGAGCGGCCGGGTGCGCCTCGGCGCGACCCCGAGCCTGTGCACCGGCCTCCTGCCCGACATGCTGCGCGCCTTTCACGACCTGCACCCGGGGATCCGGCTGCTGCTGGAGGAGAGCGGCTCGCACGATCTCGTACGCGACCTGGCCCGCGGCGGGCTCGACCTGGCCCTGGTGGTGCTGCCGCTGCCCAGCCCCTCCCCCGCCCTGACCACGACGGAGCTGCTGCGCGAGGACCTGGTCGTGGTCTCCTCCGCGGCGGTCCCGCCCCCGGGCGGCGGCGCTCCCGTGCGGACGGCCGATCTGCGCGACCAGCCGATGGTGATGTTCCGGCACGGCTACGACCTGCGGGATCTGACCGTGGCCGCATGCCGGGCGGCCGGCTTCGAGCCGTCCTTCACCGTGGAGGGCGGCGAGATGGACGCCGTACTGGGCTTCGTACGGGCCGGGCTCGGCCTCGCCGTGCTGCCGAGCACGGTCGCCGGACCGGCCGGCCCCGGACTGCGCAGCACCCCTTTCGCGCCACCGGGCCTGCAGCGCACGATCGCGCTCGCCCACCGCACGGACGTGGCCCCGCCGCGCGCCGCCCGCGAGCTGCGGCGCGTCCTGCTCGTCCATTTGCGGGAGGCGGCGGCCCGGGGCACGCTTCCAGAAGGCACGGAGCTGACCGTCCCCGCGTAAAATCCGCCGGATCCGTGGACGCCGGGCGGTTAGGCTTACGAGCTCCGAACGGCGGCCGGGGCCCTCTTGAGGGCGCGTCCCGCGATCGCTTAGGTGGTACGGAGCACTCGGCCCGACCGGCAGAGTGCGCCAAGGTCCCTTCGACGGGAGGTTCCGGCCGTGCTTCACGAACATCGGGCGCAACGCGCCCAGGCGTTGACCCAGGCGGAGGCCCAGACACATATCCACGGCATCTGTTTCAAGACGGGACCGCCCAGCCACGTCGGTGTTGAACTGGAGTTCCTCGTCCGGGATCTGCACGATCCCTCCCTTCCCGTCGACCCCGACCGGCACTCCGCCGCCGTCGGCGACCTGCGAGCCCTTGAGCTCCGGTCGCCGCTCACCTTCGAGCCCGGCGGCCAGCTCGAGCTCAGCCCGCCTCCGGCCGACTCCCTCACCGCCTGTGTGGAGGGCGCCGCGGCCGAACTCGAGCTCGTACGCGCCGCGCTCCGCACCCACGGCCTCGCTCTCGCGGGCCACGGCTGCGACCCGGCCCATCCTCCGCGCCGCGTACTCGACCAGCCCCGGTACGCCGCCATGGAGGCGTACTTCGACCGCCGCGGACCTGCGGGCCGGTCCATGATGTGCTCCTCGGCCTCCGTCCAGGTGTGCGTGGACGCCGGTCACGAGGAGCCGGGCCCGCTCGGCTACGGGCGGCGCTGGCGGCTCGCCCATCTGCTCGGCGCCGTCCTGGTCGCCGCCTTCGCCAACTCCCCGCTGCGGGAGGGGCGTCTCACCGGCTGGCGATCCACCCGGCAAGCGGTATGGGCCGAGCTCGACCCGGGCCGGGCCCAGGCGCCGCCCGACGGCTTCAGCCCACGAGCGGACTGGGCCGCGTACGTCCTCGAGGCGCCGGTGATGTGTATCCGCCGCGGGGACGGACCTTGGACCGTCCCCGCGGGCCTCACCTTCCGGGACTGGATACGCAGCGGCCTCCCGCGCCCGCCCACCCTCGACGACCTCGACTACCACATCACCACCCTCTTCCCGCCCGTCCGCCCGCGCGGCCACCTGGAGCTGCGCATGATCGACGCCCAGCCCGGGGACGACGGCTGGGTCGTCCCACTGGCCGTCACCGCCGCCCTGTTCGACGACCCGGAGGCATCCGAGGCCGTCTACCGGGCCGTCAAACCGCTCGCCGAGACCGCCGGCTTCAGGCCCCCGCCCCGCAACCCGCTGTGGCGGGCCGCCGCCCGGGACGCCCTCACCGATCCCGAACTGCACGCCGCCGCCGTCACCGGCTTCACCGCGGCCCAGGAGGCACTGCCCCGGCTCGGAGCCTCCGCCTCCGTCCAGGCCGCCGTCGCCGAGTTCACCGACCGCTACGTCCTGCGCGGACGATGTCCCGCCGACGATCTGCTCGAACCCCGATCAGGGAAGGAAGACCCCTCATGACCGCCACAGGTCCCGTGCCCAGCGAGGGTGCCGAAGCGCTTCGGCAGCGCGCCGCGGACGCCCTGCTCGCCGCCCGGGAACGCACCGCAGTCCTCACCACCTGTGTCGAGGAGCCCGACCTCACCGCCCAGCACTCGCCCCTGATGTCGCCCCTGGTCTGGGACCTCGCGCACATCGGCAACCAGGAGGAGCTGTGGCTGCTGCGGGCCGTCGGCGGCGCCGAGGCGCTGCGGCCCGACATCGACAAGGTCTACGACGCCTTCGAGCACCCGCGCGCCGAGCGCCCCTCCCTCCCCCTGCTGCCGCCCGCCGAGGCCCGCAACTATGTCGCGGACGTACGCAGCCGGGTGCTGGACGTCCTCGAGCGCACTCCGCTGAACGGCGGCGGCCCGCTGATCGACGCGGGCTTCGCCTTCGGGATGATCGCCCAGCACGAGCAGCAGCACGACGAGACGATGCTCATCACCCACCAGCTGCGCCGCGGGCCCGCGGCGCTGAGCGCTCCCCCGCCGCCCCCGGCGCCTGCGGGCGCTGCCGCGCTCGCGGCCGAAGTCCTCGTACCGGGCGGCCCGTTCACGATGGGTACCTCGACGGAGCCGTGGGCGCTGGACAACGAGCGCCCCGCCCACACCCGTGACGTGCCCGCCTTCTTCATCGACACCGTCCCGGTCAGCAACGGCGCCTACGCGCGCTTCATCGAGGACGGCGGATACGACGACCCGCGCTGGTGGGCGGCGGAAGGCTGGGCGCACATCCGTGAACACGGCCTCGCCGCCCCGCTGTTCTGGCACCGCGACGGCGGCGGGCCGTGGCTGCGCCGCCGGTTCGGGGTGACGGAGCCCGTGCCGGAGGCGGAGCCCGTGCTGCACATCAGCTGGTACGAGGCCGACGCGTACGCCCGCTGGGCCGGGCGCCGGCTGCCCACGGAGACCGAGTGGGAGAAGGCGGCCCGCCACGACCCGGCCACCGGCCGCTCCCGGCGCTACCCGTGGGGCGACGCCGACCCCGCCCCCGAGCACGCCAACCTGGGGCAGCGCCACCTGCAGCCCGCTCCGGTCGGCAGCTATCCGGAGGGCGCGTCGCCGCTGGGTGTGCGGCAGCTGATGGGTGATGTGTGGGAGTGGACGTCGAGTGACTTCCTGCCCTACCCGGGCTTCGCGGCCTTTCCGTACCGGGAGTACTCGCAAGTCTTCTTCGGCAGCGCGCACAAGGTGCTGCGGGGCGGGAGCTTCGCCGTCGACCCGGTCGCCTGCCGCGGCACCTTCCGCAACTGGGATCTGCCCATACGGCGCCAGATCTTCTCCGGCTTCCGCACGGCGCGTGATGTCGCATGAACCGTTGTGGGCATGCGTTCCGCTGGGCGGAACGGGTGGGCACAACCCACCCACCGGGCCGCACCCGGCGACGCTCCGGCAGGGGCACCCCGGGTGGCCGCCCACGGGCGACGGCAGAGTTCGCCGTCGTGGTCGTCCGGAAGGCAAGGTGCGGGCGCGCGTATCGCGGTCCAGTGCGGCCCGGTGGCCGGTTTGTGCCCACCCGTTCCGCCCAGCGGAACGAATGCCCACAAACCGGAAGGTGGTGCAGCTGATGTGCCGGCACATCGCCTATCTCGGGCCCGAGGCGGCCATCGGGGAACTCGTGGTCGAGCCCGAGCACGGGCTCTATCGCCAGTCGTGGGCCCCCCGCCGCCAACGCCACGGCACCGTCAACGCCGACGGCTTCGGCATCGGCTGGTACGCCGATGCCGACCCCGTCCCCGCCCGCTACCGCCGCCTCGGCCCCATCTGGGCCGACACCTCCTTCACCGACCTCGCCCGGGTCGTACGGACCACCGCCCTGCTCGCCGCCGTGCGCGACGCCACCGAGGCCGGTCCCGACGGGGAGGCCGCGGCCGCGCCGTTCGCCTCCGGCCCCTGGCTGTTCAGCCACAACGGCGCTCTCCAGGGCTGGCCCGACTCGGTGGCCCCGCTCACCGCGACGCTCCCGCCCGCCGACCTGCTGACCCTCGAAGCCCGCACCGACTCCGCGCTCGTCTGGGCCCTGGTCCGGCACCGGCTGCGCACCGGTGACGACCCGGGCCAGGCCCTGGCGGACGCCGTCACCGCACTCGCCGGGGCCGCCCCGGGGTCACGCCTCAACCTCCTGCTCACCGACGGGAGATCGGTCGCTGCCACGGCCTGGGGCGACACGCTGTGGTATCTCGCGGACCGCGAGCGCCGCGCCGTCGCCGTCGCGTCCGAGCCGTACGACGACGACACCCGCTGGACCGAAGTCCCCGACCGCACCCTTCTCACCGCCACCCGCACCGACGTACTCCTGACCCCTCTCAAGGAGCCCTGCACGTGAGCCCCTTCAGCGTCACCCGCACCCTGCCCGAGGACGCCACGGCCGCCGCCCTGCGGTCCGACGTCCTGAACGGGCTCAGCAACGACCCCAAACAACTGCCGCCCAAGTGGTTCTACGACGCGCGCGGCAGCGAGCTCTTCGAGGAGATCACCAGGCTGCCGGAGTACTACCCGACGCGAGCCGAGCGGGAGATCCTCATCGAGCGCGCCCCCGACATCGCCGCCGCCACCCGCGCCCGTACGCTCGTCGAACTCGGCTCCGGGTCCTCGGAGAAGACCCGGCACCTCCTCGACGCGCTCACCGGCCTCCGGGCCTACGTGCCCGTGGACGTCAGCGAGTCCGCGCTCACCCTGGCCGGCGAGGCCCTGCTCGCCGACCGCCAGGAGCTGTCCGTGCACGCCCTGGTGGCGGACTTCCAGAAGGGGCTGGCCCTGCCCGATACGCCGGGGCCGCGCCTCGTCGCCTTTCTCGGCGGGACCATCGGCAACCTGCTGCCCGCCGAGCGCGCCGAATTCCTCGGCTCCGTCAGCGCTCTGCTGTCGCCGGGCGACGCACTGCTCCTGGGCACCGACCTGGTCAAGGACGAGGGCACGCTGGTGGCCGCGTACGACGACTCGGCCGGAGTCACCGCGGCCTTCAACAAGAACGTGCTGGCCGTCCTGGACCGCGAGCTGGGTGCCGACTTCGACCCCGACGACTTCGATCACGTGGCGGTCTGGGACCCCGAGCAGGAGTGGATCGAGATGCGGCTGCGCGCCCGCAGCGCGCTGACCGCCAAGATCCCGGCGCTGGACCTGGCGGTCACCTTCGCGGAGGGCGAGGAGCTGCGGACCGAGATCTCCGCCAAGTTCCGCGAGGAGAGCGTACGTTCCGAACTGGCGGCCGCGGGGCTCGCCCTGCGCCACTGGTGGACGGACGGCGACGGCCGGTTCGCCCTGTCGCTGGCGTTCCCCGCCGAGGTCGAGCGGCCCTGAGCTGGTCGAGCGGCCCTGAGCTGCCGGCCCCTCAGGGTGTCAGGTAGGAGTGGAAGACGCCCTCCGGGTCGTACTCCGCTCTGACTTTGCGCAGCCGTTCCCAGTCCTCGGGCACGTACGACCGCTGGGCGCGGGAGGCGTCGGCTGTGAGGTCCGCCTCGGCGATGTAGTGCCCGGTCCCGAAGGGCTCCACCGCGCGCATCGCGTCACGGAGCCAGCGGAAGTTGGCGTCGTCCCCTGCCGGTTCGTCCCAGATCGCGTAGGGGACGACGTAGCTCTCGCCGAGCGCGGAGAAGGCCATGTCCGCCGTGAGGTCCTCGTCCCGTCCCACCGGCGCGACGGGAGCCAGGACGAGGGACTTGTCGGACGGGGCAGCCGTCATCATGCTGCCGAGCCTCGTCAGCAGCGTCCCGTAGTCGGCGTCCGACCAGAGGGTGTCGGCCGCGTAGCGGTGTCCTGCCAGGAAGACCGTACCGGCGTTGCTGTAGAGGGCGTCGAGCGGGGACGGCTCGGCGGTCTGCCGAGCCAGGGCACTTCCGGCGAACGGGCAGTCCCGGAGCGGCTCGAGTGCCAGGACCGCCTCCTGTTCCGTGCCCGCGAAGGCGGTTGCCGCGACGATGACCACCTTGGGCCTCGGCACCTCAGCCGTCAGGGAGGGGTCGGCCGTGCCCAGGACGAAGGACAGCTCGACGTTGGGAGGCAGCCGGTGTGCCGCCTCGGCGGCCCAGCGGGCCGCCTGTTCGGCGTACGTCAGCGGGAGGACGTACGACGTCGTCATGACCGAGGAGGGGCGCGGGTACAGACGGAGGCGGAAGGCGGTGACCACGGCGAAGAATCCGGGTCCGGCGCCGCGCGCGGCCCAGAACAGGTCCGGGTTCTCCTCCGCATCGCACCGGACCGCCTCCCCGTCCGCCGTCACGGCCTCGATCCCCCGCACGCTCGCGCACGCCGGTCCCCAGAGGCCGGAGTTCCATCCGAGGCCGCCGCTGAGGAGATAGCCGCCCAGGGCGACGGAGGGGCAGTGTCCCGCGGGGAAGGCGAGGTCACGGCGCCCGAGTTCGAGGGCGAGTTCGCTGCCGATGACACCGGGCTGCACGGTCGCGGTCGCGGAAGCGCTGTCGATGTCCCAGCCGCGAAGTGCTGAGAGATCGAGCAGCATCCCTCCGTCCCGGAGCGGTGAGCCGCACCAGCTGTGCCCGCCCGCCCGTACGGCGACGCGCAGCCCGTGGGAGCGGGCCAGCCCGACGGCTGCCGGAACGTCTCGCTCGGAGGCGGCCCTGACGATCACATCCGGGTACCGCTCGGGTCTGACCTCGTTCCACAGCACACCCGCCCAGGCACGGTCGTAGGCGGCATCGCCCCGCCACAGGACCACGCCTTCGATGCCGGGGGCCCGCGTGTGTCCGCTCATGACTGCCTCCTCGCCGTCGCTGTGCTCCGCCTCAGGGTTTGCGGAGGAGGGCGGTGGGGGGTGAATCTGAAATCCGGAGGAACGGGAGACCGATGAAAGCCTTCGTCCTCAGGAGGGTCGGAGAGGTCGGCATCGTGTCCAAGCCGATTCCCGAGCCCGGACCCAACGACGCCCCGGTCGAAGCGATCCTGGAGCTGACCGACGGCCAGGGCGTGGACGCCGCCATCGAGGCGCTCGGTTCTCCCCGGACGTGGGAGGCGCCCTTCCGGGCCACCAAGCCGGGCGGACGTATCTCCAACGTCGGCTACCACGGGGAGGTTCCCGAGCCGCTCCAAGTCCCGTTGGAGCCCTTCGGCCACGGCATGGCCGACAAGCAGATCTACGGCGGGCTGAATCGCGGCGGCCGCGAGCGACTTCGCCGGATCTTCCGCCTCATGGAATACGGCCGGGTCGACCCCACCCCGATGACCACCCACGAGTTCTCCTTCCAGGAGATCGAGCGTGCGTTCCGGATGATGGCGTTGAGAGAGGACGGGATCATCAAGCCGCTGATCCACTTCTGATCAGCCCGGCCACAGCCCGGCCACTCATCACGGCCACTAATCATGGGTGGTCAGGCCGAACAAGACGAGGAGAAGCCCATAGCAAAGCAACACGACGGCGACACCCGCCATGTGGAAGCGGAGACTTCGCGGCCCGCTCGGCGCCAGCCATCGGTCGAACGCCCGGGTCACCACCGGCATCAAGAGCCAGGTCAGGATGGCGACGCTGCAGACGTTGCTGATGAAGAGTCCGAAAAAATCAGGTACCCCGAACTTGCCGAGCTCAAATCCGACCGTCAGATTCAGGACCATGACCGTGGGATAGAGGGCCAGCACAACGGTCATGGCCTGCTTCCAGTTGGGCGGAATGCCTTCCTTGGTCCCTTCCTCGAAGCGGAACCATCCGCTGAACGCCGAGCCGACCTTGCGCACGTCGAAGGAGGCGAAGTAGTTGCGGCCCTCTTCCAGGAGCTTTTCCCGCCTGCCCGACCGGAGCCACGCGTCGAGATGCTCCCGGGTATCGAAGCGGAACGCGACGACCCAGTTGTCCTGGACCCCCTGGACGGGCCGGAACATCTCGGACCCCATGAAGCCGGGGAACTCCCGCTGAGCCTCCAGGACTTTCTCCTGCCACCGCTCGAAGTCCTCCTGCCGCTCGGGCAGCACCTCATGAGAGATCACCGCTGTGACGGCGGCTTCCTCAGCCGGGGCCGCACCGGCGAGAACCTCCTGCGTCGGTTCCTCCTCGAGCAACGGGCGTTCCTCGTCGAGGAGTTCGCGGCGCGCAGTGGAGTCCAGCCAGGCGGTCAGCTGGTCCAGATGCGAGAAGCGGAAGACGACGACCCACTCGTTCTCGTCCCCGACACCGGGGGGATACAGCTCGGTGCCCTCGAAACCGTCGAAACGCTGCACGACGCGGTTCGTCTTCTCCTGCCAGCTCTGGTACTCGTCATCGAAGCCAGGACGAACCTTCTGCGAGGTCACCACCGTTGCGGTGTCCCCGCGGGCATTGCGGCTTGCAGTCCGGTTCACACGACCAGCCTAGCGCCGGAGGCATTTATGGTGCAAATTGGTGCATAAAGGTCAATTCCCCAGCAGCTCGCGCAGACGGGAGACACGGAGATGGGACACAAGGAATTCCTGGCAGAGGCAGCACGGCTGGCCACCGAGTCCGTGGAGAAGGGCTGGGGCGGGCCGTTCGGCTCGGTCATCACGCACGACGGCGACATCATCGCCCGCGGCCAGAATCGCGTGCTGCTCACCGCCGATCCGACCGCGCACGGCGAAGTGGAAGCCATCCGCAAGGCCGTTCAGCTCCTCAACCCCGAGGCACCCACCGTGTCCGAGGAGCATCAGAACGAATACACCCTGAAGTTGATACCTCGGCCCGAGGGCTCCCCCGACGTCGTCCCCGAGCGCGCCCGCATGCTGCAGGGGTGCTCGATCTACACCAGTGGCGCGCCCTGCCCGATGTGCATGAGCGCGATCTACTGGTCGCGGATGGACGCCGTGTACTACAGCTGCGACTGGGACGCGACCGAGAACATCGGCTTCAGCGACGCCTTCCAGTACGAGGACTTCCAGAAGCCCCCGAGCGAGCGCAGCATCACTGTCGAGCAGATGCACCCCGAGCTGGGAGGCCGGGCCTACGAGGCGTGGGAGCACAAGAAGGACAGGCACCCGTACTGACGGGCCGTCAGCTCATCTCCGGTCCGCGCCCGCGGCCGCCTGACGCAGCGGGCTCCCATCGACGATGATCTCGGCCTTGGTGTCGTAGAAGGACAGATGATCCTTGATGAGGGCGACCTCCGGCAGCGGGTCAGGGTAGGCCCACACCACGTCTGCCCTGACCCGGCCGTCGCCCTCCCGGTACGACCAGTACGAGGCATCGCCCTTGTACGGGCAGTGGGTGTGCGTCCCGGTCGGCTCCAGGAGGTGCAGAGCCACATCCTCCGGCGGAAGGTAGTAGCGGACCGGCAGCCCGGTCTCGTGGACCAGCACGGGGCGGCGGGACTCGGCGACGACCTGGCCGCCGATCTCCACCCTGACGTGCTGCGAGCCGGGAACCGCTTCAACGGTGTGCTTCGCGCTGGGCACGGGGTGCTCCTTCACTCGGGCGGGGCCCCGGCAGCCGTCCGCCACCGGGCCTTACCCCGTGCAACGCCTCCCACGGAACCCTGATTCCTGCCCGGCCGCCGATGCCCGCAGGTTCGCCGGTTCCCGCCCGTTCGGCACCGCCCACCGCCGCGCGGGCGGCGCGGGCCAGCGTGGCCCGGTCGGCGTGCGACCCCGGCGCGATGGGCGGCAGGACGGTCACCTCGGCGACGAGTCCGCGTGCGGCCACGACCCGGCGCAGCGAGGCGAGCAGCGTGTCCTCACCCACGAAGGCCGCCACGGCGGCGGAACGCTGCCCCCACGGCCCTTCCAGGCGGTAGCGGATCCGGACCGGCTGGACGGGCGCACCGGCGTCGAGAGCGGCCTGGAAGACGGCGTTCCTGAAGTGGCCGTGCTCCTGGCCGCACCAGGTGCTTCCCTCGGGGAAGGCCACGACGGTCGAGCCCGCGCGCAGCGCCGCGGCCATCTCCGCGACGGTTCCCGGCAGGGCCCTGAGCCGGTCGCGTTCGAGGAAGATCGTGGCGCCCTTGGCGGCCAGCGGGCCGAGGACCGGATACGCGGCGACCTCGCTCTTGGCGAGATTCCGCCCGGGCCTGACGGAGGCGATCAGCGGCACGTCCAGCCAGGAGACGTGGTTGGCCACGACGAGAACACCGCCCGGGAGGACCCGTGCCCCCTCGCCGCCCGTGACTCGTACCCGTACACCGAAGGCCTGGACCACGGCCCGGCACCAGCGTGCCGCGAGCCGGTCCCGGCGGGCCGGGGAGCACCGCCGGGCCAGGGGTGACAGCACGATCCCGCAGAACAGCACGCCGAGCGCCGCGAGACACCGGACCGCGCGGTGCGGCCCGGCCACGGATGGCGCGGGCTCTGCCAGGCAGTCCTCGGGCGTGCACGGCGCGCTGGGCAGCCAGGCGCTCACGGCCACGCCCACCGGCCCGGAAGCCGCATGCCCGCTGACCGGACCGCCGGCGGGACTGCTGACAGAGCTGCTCATGGGGCGGGGACCAGGGACAGGAAGTGCCGCAGGTAGCGCGGGTCGGTGCGGCGCAGCGAGAGCAGCACGTACAGGTCGGCCACCCCGAAGTCGGGGTCGTGCGCGGGCTCGCCGCACACCCAGGCGCCCAGCCGCAGATAGCCGCGGAGCAGCGGCGGGAGCGGGGTACGGGCGGAGCGGGCGACCCCGGTGGGGTACCACGGCAGGTGCGGGGTGACGCGGTACTCCTCGGGCGAGAGGTGCTTGGCCGAGACGGTGTCCCAGACCCCGGCGGCCAGTGCCCCGCCGTCGGCGAGCGAGACCGAGCAGCAGCCGGCGAGCCAGTTGTGCCCGGCCTGGGTGAGGTACCGGGCGATGCCGGCCCACATCAGCGAGATGACGGCGCCGTCGCGGTGGTCCGGGTGCACACAGGAGCGCCCGACCTCCACGAGGTCGTCGCGGATCCCGGCCAAGTTGGCGATGTCGAACTCGGTCTCGGAGTAGAGCCGTCCGGCCACGGCCGCGCGGCCCGGCGGCAGCAGCCGGTACGTGCCGACGACAGCGCCCGTGTTGTCCTCGCGTACGAGCAGGTGGTCGCAGTAGGCGTCGAAGGAGTCGACGTCCAGGCCGGGCTCCGAGCCGGCCAGCAGTGCGCCCATCTCACCGGCGAAGACTTCGTGGCGCAGGCGCTGGGCGGCGCGCACGTCCTGCTCGTCGCGGGCGAGCGATACGGAGTACCGGGGGCTGGTCTCGGCGGTACGGGGCGCGGGTGCAAGTGGTGGTGAAGTGGTCATGCGTCCTTCATGACCGTGCCGGCTGGCTTGGACGTGACCGTTTCGGGTTGGGCGGATGTGCGGTGGCTTAATGGCTGGGGCACGGTGGACGGAGAAGGGGGGAACGACCCCCGTCAGGACCGACCCCCGTCAGCAGGGAGACCGCCATGACCGCTCACACCTACCGGGTCACCGAAATCGTCGGGTCGTCGCACGAGGGTGTCGACGCCGCGATCCGCAACGGGCTCAAGCGCGCCGCCCAGACCCTGCGGTATCTCGACTGGTTCGAGGTGACGCAGATCCGCGGCAACATCGCGGACCAGGAGATCGAGCACTTCCAGGTGGGGCTGAAGGTCGGCTTCCGGATCGAGGACACCGAGGGTCAGGGCTCCTGAGGCCCGGAGCGCGATCCGGCGGCGGGAATACGTCCGTTCGGGGTGTTCATCGCCCGAGCGGCGCAACAAGTCGGGCATATAAAGAGGAAAGCGGGCAAGCTGGATAAAGGGCGGCCAGCCACCCCGCCCTTCGCTACGTCCCTCAGGGGAGGACTCACGTGCCCGTAAGCCTTGACCAGTTGCGCCGTTGCTCGGTCGCCGTGGATCTCGGTGCCTGCCGTACCAGGGTGTATCTCAAGGACACCGGACTGGTCGTCGACGAGCCCAGCGTGGCCGCCGTGAACACGCGCACCGGGGCGCTGCTCGCGGTCGGCGAACTGGCCGAGAAGATGACGGGCCGCACCCCCGAACACATCCGGGTGGTCCGCCCGGTCTCCGGCGGCACGGTCGTCGACATCGACATGGCACAGCGGATGCTGCGTCAGCTCATCGGCAACAAGCTCCGCAAGGCGTGGCGCCGCAAGCCCACGCTGCGTATCGCGGCCTGCACCCCGCACGACAGCGAGCCGCTGACGCAACGGGCGGCGGTGGAGACGCTCACCGCGCTGGGCGCCCGGCGGGTGGAGCTGGCCGACACGCTCATCTGCGCGGCGGTGGGCTGCGGACTGCCCGTCGAGCAGCCCGAGGCGACGATGATCGTGGTGTGCGGCGCGGCGACCACGCAGGTGGCAGTGCTCTCGCTGGGCTCGATCGTCGCAGCGGATACCATCCCGGTCGGCGGCAACTCCATCGACCACGCCGTGGTCGAACACCTCCGCAACGAGCACGAGTTGATGCTGCCGAGCCCCGCGGTGCGCCCGCTGCACCTGGTGCTGGACGCGGCAGACGAGAATACGGGCCGCGCCGAGGTGCACGGCAGAGACGTCACCACGGGCCTCGCCCGGTCGGTGATCGTGGACACCGCGGGCGTACGGCGGGCCATCGGCACCCCGCTGACCGGGGTGCTCGACGGCATCCGCTCGGTGCTCCGCCGCTGCCCGCCGGACCTGGTCGCCGACCTGTCCGACCGCGGCATCATGCTGGCCGGGGGCAGCGCGCTGCTGCCGGGACTCGACACCATGCTCAGCCGGGCGACCGGCATGCCCGCCAACACCGCTGACCGGCCCGACACCTGTGCGGTACGGGGTCTCGGCGCGATGCTGGAGGGCAAGGTGCGGCCGCTGCACCTGGACCCGCTCGCGGGCTGATTCCGCCCGGCCCTGCCCCGGGCGGTACCAGCGTCCCGGACTCAGCTGCGGCCCGCGCGCTCCTGGGCGTTCCGCAGCGCGGCCGACGGGGTGGCCCAGCGGGCCCGTACGACCGGGAAGCCCGCCCGCTCGCAGGCGTCGCACACAAGCTCGTCGTCGTCCACGAACACCCGGATCTCCCGGTCGCGGGCCAGCCCGCGCAGGATTCCCGGCTTCACGAACCGGGCCGGTCTGCGGTCGTCATTGCGCCGCATGAACAACCGGCCCAGCGGCAGCCCGTGTTGCTCCAGCCACGCCAGCGTGTCGCGCCGGCACCGCTCGGGCCGGCCCGTCACGTACACCACCTCGCACTCCTCGGCGCTGCTCAGCGCGAGCGCCACGCCCTCGGTGAGCGGCGGGTCGTGAACAGCCGCAGCGAAGAAGGCGTCCCAGTCGCGCGGTCGCCGCTCCAGGAAGTGCTGCCGGTGTCCCGCGTCGGAGAGAGTCCCGTCCAGGTCGAAGACGGCGATCGGCCTGGCACCCGCCCTCCCCGGGACGGTCGGAGCGGTCATGACGCGTCCACCAGGGACAGCGCGTGCAACCGCTCTGGCGGCCCGGGGCGGGCGTAGTACCAGCCCTGGGCGGTGTCGCAGCCGAGGGTCCGCAGGTGCTCGGCCTGGGCGCCGGTCTCCACTCCCTCCACGGTGACCGCGAGGTCGAGGGTGTGGGCGAGCGACACCACGCCTTCCACGATCTTGATGTCGACCGGGTCGGCCGGGTCGTGCTGCATGCCCCGGGTGAAGGACCGGTCGAGCTTGAGCGTGCTGAGCGGCATGCGGCGCAGGTTGGACAGGTTGGAGTAGCCGGTGCCGAAGTCGTCGAGGGCGATGTCGACCCCGAGGTCGGCGAGCTGCCGCAGCGGTTTCAGCAGCGTCTCGTCGGCGCCGATGAGCGCGCTCTCGGTCACTTCGAGGCACAGGGCGGTGGGTTCGAGCCCGGCTTCCTTCAGCACCTCCACGGTGTCGCGGACGAGGCCCGGGTGGCGCAGCTGGAAGGGCGAGAGGTTCACGTTGACCCGCAGCGGTCCGTGACCGCCTTCGAACGTCCAGTGCCGGGCCTGGCGCACGGCCTCGCTCAGCACCCAGCGGCCGAGCGGAACGATCAGGCCGGTGTTCTCGGCCAGCGGGATGAACTGGTCGGGGCCGAGCACCCCGCGCAGCGGGTGGCACCAGCGCACCAGCGCCTCCGCCCCGTGCACGGTGCCGTCGCTGAGCCGTACGAGCGGCTGGTACTCGATGAAGAACTCGCCGCGCTCCAGGGCCGTGGGAAGGCTGTTGGTCAGCCCGTACCTGGTGATGGCCAGCACCTCGGCCTCGGGGTCGGCGTGCTCGTAGCGGTTGCCGCCCGCGGCCTTGGCCCGGTACATCGTGATGTCGGCGCTGCGCAGCACCTCCGCCGGGCCGAGTTCCCCCGCCGGCCCGTCGACGATTCCGATGCTGCCCCGGACGGACAGGTCGCGGCCTTCGAGATGTACCGGTTCGGCGAGCACGTCGAGGATCCTGTGGGCGAGGTCGGTCACGTCCTCCTGCGTCTCCGGGTCCATGATCAGGGCCACGAACTCGTCGCCCCCGATCCGCGCGATCAGCTGGTCGGGAGCCGTAACGCAGGTCTGCAGCCGGTCGGCGACCTCGACCAGCAGCCGGTCGCCGACTTCGTGGCCGAGGCTGTCATTGACCACCTTGAAGCCGTCGAGGTCGAGGTAGCAGAGCCCGAAGCGCGCCACCCCGTCGCGGGCGGCGAGCGCCGCTCTGAGCCGCTCGAAGAACAGCGTGCGGTTCGGCAGCCCGGTGAGCGCGTCGTGGGTCGCCTCGTACCGCAACCGCGCGTTCAGCAGCCGCCGTTCCGTGATGTCCTCCATCAGGGCGAGCATGTACTGCGGCTCGCCCGCCGGGTCGCGCAGCAGCGAGACCGTGAGGTTGGTCCACAGCACGGTGCCGTTGGTGCGGTAGTACGGCTTCTCGACCCGGTAGTGGTCCCGCTCGCCGCGGGCCAGTTCGCCCTGGAGGTTCCAGACGCCGGGCGTGTCGTCGGGGTGCGCCCAGTCGGTGACCTTCCTGCTGCGCACATGGTGCTCGAGACCGCCGAACATCTGCGTCAGCGCGTCGTTGACGTCGACGATCTTGCCGTCCATGTCCGCGATCCCGATGCCGACCGCGGCACCCTCGAAGACCGCCCGGAACAGCGCCTCGCTGGCGTGCAGCGCCTTCTCCGCCTCGGCCTGCGCGGACAGTGCCGCCCGGGACACCGCCTCCTGCTCAGCGAGGGTCCGCTCGCGCAGCGCCTGGGCGAAGCCTGCGGCGATGGCGTGCTGCAGCCGCGCGCAGCGGGCGCGGCTCTCCTCGACCGGGAACTTCTCGTCCGGCGAGCAGTACAGCACCAGATACGAGTCCACGACGCCGAGCGAGCGCGGCAGGGCGCCCGGGTCGGTGCAGTGGGCGGTGACGAGCGCGGTCCCGATGGCGAGCGCCGGGGTCGGGTCGAAGGGCCGGGCCCTGAGCGCCTCGCTGAGCGTGCGGGCGAGCGGGATCAGGTACTCCTCGAACTCCGCGCGGTTCATGGACGTTGCAGTGGCCGGGTAGATCGCCCGGCTCCATATTCTCGCGAAGCGGCGCAGCCGGTCCTCGGGCCCGTCCCGCGGGCCTTCTCTGTCCGGCTGCCCGGATTCGTCAGGGCCTCTGGTCACGCTTTGCGCCCCACTCCCGCGAAGCCGGTGAAGACCACCGGGTCCTCCTGCTCGGGCGGGGTGTCCGGGCGCCAGTGCGGCATGGACACCAGCCCCGGCTCGACGTACTCGAAGCCGTCGAAGAACCGGTCGACCTGTGCCCGCGGTCGCATGATGAGCGGTGAACTGGCCCTGCGGTACACCCCTTCGACCCTGTCGCCCTGCTCGGTGGACATCGGCCCGCCCTCGGTCGACGCGTGGGTCAGAACCAGCAGGCTGCCCGGGGCGAGCCCGTCGCGCAGCCCGGCGACCGCTCCCCAGGGGTCCTCCTCCTCGACGACGAAGTGCAGTACCGCGACGAGCAGCAGCGCCACGGGCCGGTCGAGGTCGAGCAGGCGGGCCACCTCGGGGCTGTCCAGGATCTCCTTCGGATTGCGCAGATCGGCCGCGGCTATACCGGCGTTGTCGTTGCCCTCGAGCACCGCCCGGCTGTGCGCTACGGCGACGGGGTCGTTGTCGACGTAGACCACGCGGGCGCCGGGGCTGGCGGACTGGGCCACCTCGTGGACGTTGCCGAAGGTGGGTATGCCCGAGCCTATGTCGAGGAATTGAGTGATGCCGTGGTCCACGGCGTAGCGTACGGCGCGCCGCATGAACGCCCGGTTCGCTTGCATGATCTTGGGCAGGCCCGGCATGATCTCGATCGCCTTGCGCGCGGCTTCGCGGTCGACCTCGAAGTTGTGCGAGCCGCCCAGGTAGTAGTCGTAGATCCGGGACACACTCGGCACAGAAAGGTCGATTCCCTGGGGGGCCCAGGAGGGACGATCCATCAATGGTCTCCAGCTCGTCTGCCATGGGTTGGTCCGGCCATGTGCATGCCGGTGTCTGAGCTGAGGCTACTGATCGCCCGTGAGCAGGGGAACACCAAACGGAAATCTCCGGTCCGTTCCCGTCAATAACCACGGGCATGTGCGCCCGCGCGCACCAGGGGGCGGGTGGTTTTCCGTTCCCGCCCCCTTTGCACACGGGAGTTACCGATGGTAGCGCTCACAGGGGGTCAATGCATCCGCAAAGGCGGACCGGACAGTGAAGCTTGCATGACGGCCCAGTATGGCGAAGAACACGCACCCGAAGTAGCCCTGGACCGCCCGCCGTTCCAAACCCCGCGCGCTGGAGTTCCACCCCTCAGGGGGAATTGACGGCCGACCCGGTCTGAATGCCGCATCCGCTGTGCACTATCTCCGGCGTGAGCGCATGGCACCGAGTGGGGGTCGTCGCCGCGAGCGCAGGGCTCGGGGTGGCCGCGGCGGGGGCGGCGGCGGTCGTGTTGGCGCAGGGATCCGCCGCCGCGTGGGACGGGCCGGACGTACGGGTGACCGCGTCCGCCGGAGACGTGGTAGCCGTGCTCGAGTGGTGTCCGGGGAGCGTGCCGGACATTTTCGCGTCCGCGGGTCCGGGCGGCGTCGTCGCGCGGGTGACGTGCCCGAAGCCACCGCGGCCCACGCCGCCGCCCGTGACGCCGAAGCCGCCAACTCCCGCCCCCTCGCCTCCTGCACCGCCGCCGGCCCCACCGTCGCCTCCGCCACAGTCACCGTCGGCCCAGCCGCCCACACCGCCCACACCGCCCGCACCGCCCGCGCGGCACGCACCACCTGCGCCGCCTCAACGGGCGCCCGCGCCCCCGGGCCCGCGACCCCCGTCCGCCGCGCCGTCATCCGCCGCGCCCTCCCCCGCCCCACCGCTGCCGAGGGCGTACGCGAAGCCGGCCCGCGACGAACCGGAGGACGGCACCTCTGTGGTGACCACGACTCTGCTGATCACCGCGCCCGCCGTGCTCGCAGCGGCAGCGCTGCGGCCGCGCTCGCGCCGCTCCTGACGCCCCGTCGACTCGACTCCCCGGAGGATTCCCGTGTCCGGATGGCTGATGCTCTCCCTCGCGATGGCCGCCGCCTGCGCCGTCGTCCTCACGATCGTGCTGCTCAACCAACGCCGCGTCGGCGAGGACGACGACCCCTCGGAGACGCCGGACGTCCTCGAGTACATGACGATGATGATCGGCGTGGTCTACGCGATCGTGCTCGGACTCGCCATCGCGGGAGTCTGGGAGGCGCGCGGGGCCGCGGAGGACGCCGTACGGTCCGAGGCGCAGGCGCTGCACGAAGTCAGCGAGCGCGTCGGCCCCTACCCCGCGGCGGCACGGGACCGGATCCGCGGGGACGTCGACGCGTACGTCAGGCATGTGGTCACCCGCGAGTGGCCGTACATGACCGAGCACGAGGCGCTCACCGACCGCGGGGCCGCCCTGCTCGACCGGCTGCGGCGGGATGTCTCGGGCCATGTGCCGCGCACCGAGCTCGAGAGCCAGATCTACCAGCCCGTGGTGGACCAGGTCGCCGCGGCCGACAGCGCCCGCGCGGCGCGGGCGGAGAGTGCGGAGGCCACGATGCCGGGCGTGGTGTGGTTCGGTCTGACCGCCGGGGCGGCGGCCACCGTCGGGATGATCTTCACGCTGCAGATCCGCCGCTCGGGGCGCGAGCTGCTGATGGCGGGCCTGTTCAGCGCGTTGATCGCGTTCCTGCTCTTCCTGATCTGGCAGTTCGACGCGCCGCTCGGGCGGGAAGGCCGCGACTCCGCGGCGCCCTTCCTCGCCCTCTTCCCGGGTGCGACAGGTGGTGGCTGACGCGGGCGGGCTAGCCTCGGTCACGTGGAGGACAAGGTGCCCGAGGACAAGGTGCCCGCGCCGTTCGAACGCGGAACTGACGGCCCCAAGGTGATCGTCGCCGGAGTGGACGGCTCCGACTCGTCGTGGCGCGCGGCCGCGTACGCGGCAGGTCTTGCACGCCGTCAGCACGCGCTGCTCGCGATCGTGTACGTCCAGCCGGTGCTCGCGGGAGGGGCGGCTTTCGGGGCCTCGGTCGCGGACACCACCACCGAGGTCGCCGAGGAGCTGCTGGCCGAGATCAGGGAGGCCACGGAGCGGCTGCGCGGAATCTACGACGTGCGCTGGGAGTTCCACACCCTGCGCGGCGACCCGTACAACGGGCTCGTCCAGGCGGCGGACGAGCTCAAGGCGGACGCGGTCGTCGTCGGGGCCTCCGAGCAGGCGGGGCACCGCATCGTCGGGTCTGTGGCCATCCGGCTGGTGAAGGCGGGCCGCTGGCCGGTCACCGTGGTCCCGTAGTGCGTCCCGTAGCTCCTTGGGTCGTCCCGTGGCGCCCCGTCCCCGCTACCAGGACGTCTCGCGGATCTCTGCCCGGTCGTCGCCCTCCGTCGTCGCCATGATCTCCGACCTGTGCCGGTCACCTGAGAACGTCACGGTCAGCGTGGTCGGCTCGCTCTGGGACGTGCGCACGGTGAAGCCCTGGGTCGGGACCGCGGAGACCAGGCAGACGCTGGTGTCGCCGAACCGGACGGTCGCCTGTCCCCCGGCCGACTCGATGGTCTGCACCCCTGAACCGCCCTCGCTGCAGCCCGCCCCGGGATCCGTGGTCTCGCCACCGGCCGGCTCCTCGGTCTTCGGGGGCGTCGTACGGGCGGGCCGGGACGTCGTAGGCGTGGCCGTCGGGGTCAGGGTCGGGGAGGGCTTGCGGCTCGGGGCGCGGCTGGTCGCGGAAGGGCTCGGCTTCGGCGATTTGCTGGGCTTGCGGGTCTGCTCCGAGGGCGAGGAGAACACGGTGGGCGCCGAGCGCGCCACGGGCGGGGTCGGCTTGGTCGAACCCACCACGAAGTGCACCGTGAGTATCACCGCCGTGACGCTGACGGCAGTGCAGGAGAGCCATATGAGCAGGTAGCGCAGGGACCGAGACACGACACCATACTGGCGGACCGGCTACCGTGCTGGCCCATGGCATCCGTGCTTCTCGTCGAGGACGACCCTGTGATACGCAGCGCACTGATCGAAGTGCTCTCCGCGCACGGTCATGTGGTGTACAGCGCCTCGCAGGGGTTCGAGGCGCTGCGCGAGGTGACCCAGCGCCCGCCCGACGTCGTCGTGCTCGACCTCGGACTGCCGGATCTGGACGGGACGGACGTGCTGCGGATGCTGCGAGGCATCTCGCAGGTGCCGGTCGTGGTCGCCACCGCCAGGGACGACGACGCGGAAGTGATCAAACTCCTCAATGCGGGTGCCGACGACTACATCGTCAAGCCGTTCTCCGGCGGGCAGCTGGCCGCCCGCCTCGGGGCGGTGCTGCGGCGTACGGCGGCGGGCGCGGCGGCGCAGTACGGGGGATCGCCGGGCGCGGAGCCGGCGAACGGGCAGCAGAGCGGGGCGATACCCACGGTCCCGCGGACCATCCAGGTCGGGGAGCTGCTGGTCGACCCTGCGGCCAGGACCGCGCAGCTGGCCGGGCGGGAACTGCGGCTGACCCGGCGCGAGTTCGATCTGTTGGCCTATCTCGCGGCCCACGCCGACCAGGTGGTCTCCCGGCGGCGGATCCTCGCCGACGTATGGCGCCAGCCGTATGTGGAGGACCAGACCATCGACGTCCATCTCTCGGCACTCCGCCGCAAACTGGGCGAAAAGGCCGCGCAGCCGCGCTATCTGCACACCGTGCGCGGCATCGGCATCAAGCTGGTGGCGCCGCGATGAGACGCGCTCTCGCGGGGGTCGCGCTCGCGGTGACCTCCATGGTGGCGCTGTCCTTTCTGATACCGCTCGCCCTTCTTGTCCAGTCCGAGGCGCGGAGCCGCGCGACGACGGAGGCCGAGCAGCGGGCCGCGGCTCTGGCGCCCGTACTGGCCCTGACCACCCGCCCTTCCGACGTCCAGCAGGCCGTCTCGGGACTGGACCCCGGGAACCGTCTCGGCGTACACCTGCCGGACGGTGACGTCATCGGCGCGGAGCACGCGCCCGCGCACGGCCTGGAGCGGGCGGAGCGGGACCGCGAGACGCTCGCGCTGTCCACCCCGTCGGGCCGGGTCTACCTCCAGCCCGTGATCCTCCCCGAGAACCGGGTGGCCGTCGTCGAGTCGTTCGTACCGCGCGAGGACCTCGACCGGGGCGTGGCTCTGTCGTGGGTCGTGATGTCACTGCTGGCCCTGGGGCTCGTGGCCGGATCCGTCCTGGTCGCGGACCGGCTCGGGGCACGGGTCGTACGGTCCTCCCGGAGCCTGTCACGGGCCTCGAACGCGCTGGGGGCCGGCGATCTGGAGGTACGGGTCGACCCCGCGGGGCCGCCCGAACTCCAGGAGGCGGGGCGGGCGTTCAACTCGATGGCCGACCGGGTCGTACAGCTGCTGGCGATGGAGCGCGAGCTGGTCGCCGACCTTTCGCACCGGCTGCGGACGCCGCTGACGGCGCTTCATCTGGAGGCGGAGCGGATGGGTTCGGCGCCGGGCGCCGAGCGGCTCAACGCCGCGGTCACCAACCTGGAGACCGAGCTCGACTCGATCATCTCGGCGGCGCGGACGCCGCTCGCCGTGGGACCGCTGGGCGGTGCGGCCGACGAGCGGAAAGAGCCCGGCCGTGTGGCCGCGCCGGCGGCGGGACCCGAGGAGCGGTCCGAGGTCTCGGAGGTTGTCAGGGGCCGGGTGGAGTTCTGGTCCGTACTGGCCGCGCAGCAGGGCAGGGACTGCCGGCTGCTGGCCACCTCGGAGCCGACGGCCGTCCGGCTGCCGCACGACGATCTCGCTGCCGTCGTCGATGCGCTGATCGGCAACGTCTTCCAGCACACGGCCCAGGGGACGGCGTTCACCGTGCGCGTGGAGCGCACCGCCCAGGCCGTGGTACTCGCGGTGGACGATGCGGGGCCCGGCATCGAGGACCCGGACCGCGCGCTGGCCCGGGGCGTGAGCGTCGGCGGCTCGACGGGCCTGGGCCTGGACATCGCCCACCGCGCGGCGCGTGCCACGCGCGGCGCGGTACGGATCACGCACGGCCCGATGGGCGGTGCGCAGGTGCGGGTGACGCTGGGGCTTGACGCGGAGACGAAGCGGGGCCCCGCCCGGGCGGCCCTGCGCGCCCGCCGTGCCGCCCACCGCTCGGTCCAACGCGGCTAGTCAGTCGTCCCGCAGACGGTCGCCACCCGGTGCGGCGGGCACTCTCCTCCGCGGGTCGCAGGTCAGTTCTTTCCGCCGCGACGGCGAGAAGCCCCGCGGCGCGGTCCGGCGGTGCCGAGACCAGCGCCACCGGCAAGAATCGGATTCGCTGAGGCGCGGAGAGGCTCAGCGACTGGTGCCGAAGTCCTGGGTCCACCACGGGCCGCCGTCGCCCTCGTGGATGCCTATGCCGATCTCGCGGAAGGAGCAGTTGAGTATGTTCGCCCGGTGTCCTGAGCTGTTCATCCAGGAGTTCATGACCTCTTCGGGGCTCTGCTGCCCCTGGGCTATGTTCTCGCCGAGCGCCGACCAGACGTAGCCCTCCCGCTCCACGCGGTCGCTGATCTCCGAGCCGTCGGGGCCGGTGTGCGAAAGGACACCCGAGTCGGCCATGACGTCGGTGTACTTCTGCGCGGCGGCGTTCAGCTTCGAGTTGGCCGTGACCGGACTGCAGCCTGCCTTCGACCGCTCCTGATTGACCAGTTCGACGATCCGCGCGGCCTCGCCGGTGGCTGCGTCCGGGGCTTCCCGCGCGTCCGGGACGCTGCGGTCGTCCGTGGCGCTGCGGGTGGCCGAGGGCTTCTCGGCTGCCCGCGTCCGAGGGGTCTGCGTCGCCGTACGCCGCGGGGTCGGCGTGGCGGAGGCCTTCGCACGCTTCGAGGACGGGCTCTTCGACTTCGACGGCGAAGCGGACGTGGTGCGGGGCACCGCCTCCTCGGCCATGGGGGACGCCGAGGAAGCGGCTCGATCCGCGGTGGTCCGTGCCTCGGCCACCGGCGCATCGCCGCCCGACTGCACGACCGCCACGCCCGTGCCGACCCCCGCGACGACCGTGAGAGCTCCGGCCGTCAGGGCTATGCGGCGCACCGGCTGTCCCGCACGCGGGCGGCGGTGTGACGCCGGGCGCCGTCCGTTGCCGTGCCGAGGGCTCATGGTGGTCGTCCTCCGTGGGGCTATGGGGGTGCGGCGGTACCGGATCGTGCCCGGGCGCCGTCGCCGACCCTATGCGTCCGATCGATTCCGATCACCATTCGGACGAGATCTTCAAGAACTCATAAGACTCAGCTCAGACATCGCTACGGATCACTGCGGCACATAGCGGAGCGCGGTCTTCCGTTGCCGGACGCGCTCCGCCATCATGAGCGGCCGTCAGCTGCCTACGGAGAGGACGCGTCATGGCCGGGCTCCGGATCGGACAGGGCGTACTGCGCCGGAAACCGATCGAGCACATCGAAGAGGCGGAAGGCGCTCCGAGTGAGCAGCTCACCCGCACGCTGGGCCTGTGGCAGCTGACCGCCATCGGCATCGGGGGCATCATCGGCGCCGGCATCTTCGCCCTCGCCGGAACCGTGGCGAAGGGCACGGCGGGGCCCGCCGTTCTGGTGTCGTTCCTCATCGCAGGCGTGGCGGCAGCGGCAGCCGCCTTCTCCTACGCGGAGTTCGCGGGCCTCATCCCGAAGGCCGGTTCCGCCTACACCTACGGTTACGCGGTACTGGGCGAGTTCGCGGGCTGGTTCATCGGCTGGGATCTCATCCTGGAGTACACGGCCATCGTCGCGGTCGTCGCGATCGGCATCTCCGGGTACTTCAACTTCCTGCTGGGCGAGGTCGGTCTCGATCTGCCGGCCTGGATGCTCGGCGCACCGGGCACGGGCGAGGGGCACCGCGTGGACCTCTTCGCCGCCATTCTGTGCCTGTTCGTCGCCTTTCTGCTGAATCTCGGCATCAGGAACGCCGCCCGCTTCGAGACCGTCGTCGTGGTTCTGAAGGTGCTGCTCGTCCTGCTGGTCATCGGCGTGGGCTTCTTCCACGTCTCGTCCGAGAACTACAGCCCCTTCTTCCCGTACGGCGTCGGCGGCGCCTTCACGGGTGCGGCGACCGTCTTCTTCGCGGTCTTCGGTTTCGACGCGATGAGCACCGCCGCCGAGGAGTCCAAGGACGCCCAGAAACACATGCCCAAGGCGATCCTCTACTCATTCGCCATCTCGATGGTGCTGTATGTACTGGCCTGCCTGGTCCTGACGGGTATGCAGCACTACACCGAGGTCGACCCGGAGAGCGGCTTCTCGACCGCCTTCAAGTCGGTGGGGCTGAGCGGCATCGCGGACGTGATCGCGGTGGGCGCGATCATCGGCATCCTCACCGTGATGTTCACCTTCATGCTCGGCGTGACCCGGGTGTGGTTCTCGATGAGCCGCGACGGGCTGCTGCCGCACTGGTTCGCCAAGACGCACCCGACCCGGCACGTGCCGACGCGCGTGACCTGGATCGTCGGTGTGGCCTCCGCCGGGATCGCCGGGTTCGTGAAGATCGGGGAGGCGGCGGAGCTGACCAACATCGGCATCCTGCTCGCCTTCGCGGTCGTGTGCACCGCCGTGATCGTGCTCCGCTACCGGCGGCCCGATCTGCACCGCGAGTTCCGCTGCCCGTGGATGCCGTTCGTGCCCGCACTCGGTGTGGCCGCCTCCATCTGGCTGATCACCTACCTGCAGTGGCACACCTGGGTGCGCTTCGCGGTGTGGTTCGTGATCGGGCTCCTCATCTACTTCGGCTACTCCTACCGGAACTCCGAGCTCGCGAGGGCGGAGCGGGCCGGGACCGGGGCGGAATGACGAGAACGGCAGTTCTGAGCAGCAGAGGGACTATTTGAGCAGCCGGGAGAGCCGACGGTCCGCGAGCGGCTTCCCGCCCGTCTGGCAGGTGGGGCAGTACTGCAGCGACGAATCGCTGAAGGACACCTCGCGGACCGTGTCCCCGCAGACGGGGCAAGGCTGCCCGGTGCGCCCGTGCACCCGCAGCCCGCTCTTCTTCTCGGCCTTCAGCTTGCCGGCCGCCAGCCCGCGCGACCGCTCGACGGCCTCCCGCAGTGTGCTCCCCACCGCCTCGTACAGCTGCGCCGTCTCCTCCTCCGTCAGGCTCGCGGCGAGTTTGAAAGGTGACATCTTCGCCGCGTGCAGGATCTCGTCCGAGTACGCGTTGCCGATTCCGGCGATCACACTCTGGTCGCGGAGCACGCCCTTGATCTGACGGCGTTCACCGCCCAGCAGGCCCGCGAAGGCATCCAGGGTGAAGCCGTCCGCCAGCGGGTCGGGGCCCAGCCGAGCGATGCCGGGCACCTCGGCGGGGTCCCGTACGAGATACACCGCGAGGCGCTTCTGGGTTCCCGCCTCGGTCAGGTCGAACCCTGTTCCTTCGGGCTCGGCGAGGTGCAGCCGCAGGGCCAGCGGGCCCTTGCCGGGCCGGGGCGGCGCCGCGGGAAGGTTCTCCTTCCACTGCAGCCATCCGGCGCGGGCGAGGTGGACGACGAAGTGCAGCCCGTCGTCGGCCGACAGATCGAGGAACTTGCCGTGCCGGCCGACCGCGGTGAACGTACTGCCGTCGAGCGCGCTGATCGGCGGGTCGTACGTCTTGAGGACGCTCACGGCGACCGGGTACACGTGCGCGACGGTCCTGCCGACCACGTGCTCGGACAGGAACCCGGTGAGTGCTTCGACCTCGGGCAGCTCCGGCATGCTCCCAGTCTGCCAGTGCCCTGCGCCGGGCGGCTGATTCGCCGGATGTGGTCGAGGCGAGTGCGGCACCGCGGGTCCGCGCAGACGGACGTCTCGCCGTTGCGGCGGGAAGAACTGCCGCGGCGGCTGCGGGCAGCCACCAGGGCGGGTCGCCGCCAAGATCTTTCCGCCGCCGGCGGCGAACAACCACCACGTTGGGGAGGGGCGGTGCCGAACCAGCCTCAGCCCATGGCGGCACTCCCCCCTCAGCGCTGCCGCAGCACGGGCGTCTCCGGTGCCGTGTTCTCCAGCGGGACGGCGTCCGAGCGCACCAGTCCGAGCTGTACGGCCTGCCGCGGCAGCGCGGCGTCGAGCAGCCAGTCGGCCCCCACCCGCACCCGGTTCCCCGGCATGGCCATCAGGTGGTAGCCGCGCGTCACCGCCTTGGCGGCCGGCCCCGACAGGGGCACGCCCAGCGGATCCGCCGCCGCCTGGAAACCGCCGAGGTCGACCGCGAAGCCCAGGTCCCGGTGCTTGTACGCGCGGCGCTCGCCCTGCCCGAAGGAGGCGGCGAGGTTGTGCGCGGCCGTCCTGCCCTGGCGGGACGCGTGCTGGGCGGTCATCGAGGTGATCTGCCCCGGCCTGGTCAGATCGGGCACCGCAGCGGCGTCGCCGCAGGCCAGCACATCCGGGAAGCCCGGCACGCCCAGGTACTCGTCAACGATCAGCCGCCCCTTCTCGGTGGGCAGGCCGAGGTCGTCGACGAGCGGGTCGGGCCGTACGCCGACGCACCAGACCAGCGAGCGGCTGGGGACGAACCGGCCGTCGGTGAGGTGCACGCCCTCCTTGACCGCCTCCTCCACGGACGTGCCGGTGGCCACCTCCACTCCCCGCCGGGCGAGTACGCGGGAGGCGGTCGCGGACATGTGCTCCGCGAGCTCGGGCAGGACGCGGGGGGCGATGTCCAGCAGCAGCCAGCGCGGCGGCCGCTCATCGCGCAGCACCGGGTGCTGCGCGGCCAGCTCGTCGGTGAACAGCTTTCCGTGGGCGGCGACTTCGGTGCCGGTGTACCCGGCGCCGACGACCACGAAGGTGCAGCGGGCGGCCCGCTCCTGCGGGTCATCGGCCGAGCCCGCCAGCTCGATCTGACGGGTGATGTGGTCGCGGAGGTAGAGCGCCTCGGGCATGCCGCGGAAGCCGTGGGCGTGCTCGGTGATGCCGGGCACGGGCAGCAGTTTGTTGACGCTGCCCGCCGCGAGGACCAGCCGGTCGTAGGTGAGGTCCCGGCGGTTGCCCTCGGGGTCGGTCAGGCCGAGACGGCGCGCCTGGAGGTCGATCCAGTCCGCGGTGCCGAGGACGAGGCGGACGCGCGGCAGGGTGCCGGTGAGCGACACGGACACCCTGCGGGGTTCGAGGACGCCGGTCGCGACCTCGGGCAGCAGCGGCACGTACAGGAAGTAGTCGTTGGGGTTGACCAGCACGATCTCTGCGGCATCACGGGCGAGGCGGGACAGCGTACGGGCGGTCTGGTAGCCGGCGAAGCCGGCTCCGACGATCACGATGCGCGGTCGGCTCATGGTCCTTCCCTGACGGGTCGACGGTGCGGTGTGAGGTTTCGGAACGGTGTGAACGGTCCGCGCCCCGGGTTCCCCTTACGGTCGCGCCGAACCTGGCAGGGCGGATCCCGCGGGGCGCCCCGCCCGGCGTCCCCGTGTGCCCGAGCCCTCGGCGGCTCCTCCCCCACCGGAACCGGAACAGGACGCGAACTCCCCGGGCGTCAACGGTCCTTGACTTGCCCTTCACGGGCGGCGAGCCTGGCACGGATCTTGGACAACGTTGTCACCCGTGTGGAGGCCGTTCAATGGCATGGATCGAACGCCGCGGGCGCCGCACGCGCCGCCCCGTACGGGTGGGAGCCGCCGTGGCTCTGCTCGCCGCCGTGCTCGGCGGCGGCCTCGCGCCCGCCGCCGCGGACGGCGCCGAAGCCGCGGCAGCGGCCCGGACCGGCGCCGTCGAGGACGGCCACAGCCCCCTGCCCCGGCCGGAGCCCGTGCCGACCGAGCGGCTCACCGACCTCGTCAATCCCTTCATCGGCACCCGCAACGAGGGCAACACGTTCCCGGGTGCCGCCGTCCCCTTCGGGATGGTCCAGCTCTCCCCCGACACCGGCCACAACACCGGCTACGACTGGGACGACTCCCGCATCCGCGGCTTCTCCGCCGTCCACCTGGCCGGAGTCGGCTGCGCCATCGGCGGCGACCTGCCCGTCATGCCGACCACGGGCGACATCACCAGCACCGACAACGCCGCGTACGCTTCCTCCTTCAGCCACGACCAGGAGACCGCCGCCCCCGGCCACTACAGAGTCCGCCTCGCCGACTACGGCGGGATCACCGCCGAGTTGAGCGCCACCCGGCACACCGGCCGCCAGCGCTACACCTTCCCGGCCACGGACAAGGCCAACGTCCTGCTCAACACGGGGCAGGCGCTGCACAAGGTGACCAGCAGTCAGGTGACCGTCCTCGACGACCGCACCGTCGCCGCATCGGTGACCGGCAGCGGCTTGTGCCAGCGGACCGACCGGAGCGAGCCGTACACCGTCCACACCATCACCCGGTTCGACCGCCCCTTCGCCTCCTCCGGCACCTGGGAAGGCGACCGGGTCACCGCGGGCGGCGACGCGTCCGAGGGATCCGGCCGCCGCGGCGCGTACGTCCGTTTCGACACCACCGGCGGCGACCGGGACGTCGAGGCCGTCACCGCGATCAGCTACGTCGACCGGGCCGGCGCCGCCCGGAACCTCGACGCCGAGGGCCGGACCTCCTTCGACGCCACCGCGGCGGCAGCACGGCGGGCGTGGGAGGAGCGGCTCGGCCGGGTACGGGTGCAGGGCGGCGGAGACGCGCGGCGGCGCACGTTCTACTCGGCCCTCTACCGGGCCCTGCTGCACCCCAATGTGGGCCAGGACGTCGACGGCCGCTACACCGGCTGGGACCGGAAGGTCCACCGCGCAGAGGGCTTCACGTACTACCAGAACTGGTCGCTGTGGGACACGTACCGCACCCAGGCCCAGTTGCTCGCCCTCCTCGCGCCGGAGGAGTCGCGGGACATGGCGCTGTCGCTGCTGAAGGTGGACCAGCAGGGCGGCTGGCTGCCCAAGTGGGGCTATGCCACGGCCGAGACGAACATCATGACCGGCGACCCGGTGACCCCGTTCCTCACGAACGCTTACCGGCAGGGCCTGCTGAAGGGCCATGAGGAGGAGGCGTACCGGGCGCTGAAGAAGAACGCGGACGGCGTGCCGCCCCCCGGTTCCCCGTACGCGGGCCGGGACGCCAACCGCGCGTACCTGGCGGAGGGATTCGTCCCCCACCAGCCGAACCGGCAGAAGGTCAAGCCCGGGGACTCCGACTTCCACCACGGGGGCTCGGCGACGCTCGAGTACGCGCTCGCGGACGCGGCGCTCGCGGAGATGGCGCGGAAGCTGGGGCACACGGAGGACGCGAGGCGCTACGCCGCGCGCGGCCAGAGCTACCGCAACGTCTTCGACGCGTCGACGGGCTTCTTCCGGTCGCGGGACGCCGAGGGCGCGTTCACGGGACCCGCCGACCCGGCGCGGAGCGAGGGCTTCCACGAGGGCACGGCGTGGCAGTACCAGTGGCTGGTCCCGCAGGACCTGCCGGGCCTGGTCTCGCTCATCGGCGGCCGGGAGGCCACCGAGCGGCGCCTGGACTCCTTCTTCGCCTACGACCGGCTCCGCTCGGACCCGGAGGGCACGGCGCGCGAGGTGTGGGTGGGCGGCCCGTACGACTACGACAACGCGGACACGTACAACCCGCAGAACGAGCCGGATCTCATCGCCCCGTACACCTACCTCGCTACCGGCAGCCCCGCCAAGACGACGGATGTGGTGCACGCGGCGCTGAGCCTGTTCACCAACGCGCCGGACGGCATCACGGGCAACGACGACCTGGGCACGATGTCGTCGTGGATGGTGCTGTCGTCGATCGGAGTGTTCCCGGTGTTCCCGGGCACGGACACCTGGGGTCTTTCGACGCCCGTGTTCGAGCGGGTGGAGCTCGTGCTGGACCGCCGCTGGTACCCGCGGGGCCGCTTCCTGATCACGGCGCCGGGCGCGGGCGGCGCCGGGCGCTACGTGCAGTCGGCCCGCCTCGGTGGCAAGGAGCTGCCCAGGACCTGGATCACGACGGAGGACATCAGGGCCGGGCGGGATCTGGCGTTCGCGGCAGGGCCCAGGCCGTCGACGTGGGGCACGGACCCACGGCACGCCCCACCGCCAGCACCTGACGCCCCGTCAGCGGCGCGGACGGCGAGACCGTAGGCGGCAGTCTGCGGGCGCAGAAGTCCGTAAGTGCAGAAGTCCGTAAGCACGGAAAGTCCGTAAGCGCGGACGTCCTGAGCCGCGGGGCGGTCAGCGGTCGGCCATGGTGAGGCCGTCGGCAGCCGCCCCGCGGCTCAGCACCGCCTTGCGGATGCCGTCCCGCACACGCCGGTAGTCCTTCCTGCCGGGGTCGCGGCGCAGCGCCTCGCCCAGATTCACCACCCGCCACGGCGGCCCGCGGTCCGTCATCTGCGGGATGAACTCTGCCTTCTTCACGGTCCAGCGCTGCCCCTCCTCCCGCGGCGGCTCGAAGGTGAAGCGCGCTATGGAGCCGTGGTTGCCGCGGGGGTCCTGCATCACGCCGGCGACCTGGTCGCCGAGGCCGTGGACGACCCAGGTGCCGTTGACCTTCTCGTACGCCTGCGGCACGTGGTTGTGCGTGCCGATGACGAGGTCGATGTCGGGGCGGCCGCCGGACCGCGAGCGGGTCAGCCGGTCCGCCAGATCCAGTTGCATCCGGTCCGGCTCCTCCTGCCACTCCGTGCCCCAGTGGACGCTCAGCACGACGACGTCGGCTCCGTCCCGGCGGGCCGCGCGGGCGTCCGCGAGGATCCGGTCCGGGTCGATGCGGTTCACGGCCCAGGGCATGCCCTCCGGGAGCGGTATGCCGTTGGTTCCGTAGGTGTACGAGAGCTGGGCGACGGTGGCGCTGCCCGCGCGCAGCAGGGCGGGCTTCGACGCCTCCTGCGCCGAGCGTGCCGAGCCCACGTGGCGCAGCCGGGCCCTGTCCATGGTGTCGAGCGTGCGGCGTATCCCCGCGGCACCCGCGTCCAGGGTGTGGTTCGAGGCCGTCGAGCAGGAGTCGTAGCCCGTGTCCTTGAGGGCCTCCGCGACCTGGGGCGGCGAGACGAACGTCGGGTAGCCGGTGAAGGGCCCGTCCGGCTCGCCGTAAGGGGTCTCCATGTGGCACAGCGCGATGTCCGCGGCCGAGACCACGGGTTGGACGCCCGCGAGGAGCTTGCGGAAATCGTGGGCGCTGCCGCCGCCCGCGTCCTGCTGTGCCTGCTTCATGATCGTCGGATACGGGATGACGTCCCCGCTGGCCACGAGCGTGAAGCCGCGCTGCGGTCCGGACGGCCGCGCGGGCGCCGCCGTGCCGACGCCGGTGAGTGCCGACTTGGGGGGCGGGCCGCTGCACGCCGTGACGGCGGCGCCGAGCAGCGCGCCGAGCGCCATCCATATGCCGTGGCGGCGCGTTCTGCGGCGCAGCGTCTTGTGGCACAGGGTCCTGTGGCGACTGGTCCGTTGGCTGCGTCGGTGCTTCCTCATCGGCCGGGCTCCCTGGTCTCGTTCCTGTTCCGGGACGAGCGGGCGGCGTTGAGGGCGTCCACGGCGCCCTTGGCGTCCCCGATCGTCGTGTAGTCGACGGCGACGAAGGTGACGGGCCTGCCGCGCTCCCGCTCACATGCGAGGGCGCGCTCCAGGACCCGGTCGCGGCTGTTGACCTCGCCGGCGTCCAGCCGGCTGCCGCCGCCCGCGGTGACGAAGTGGTTGAGGAGGAACAGCCGCTTGTCCCGGCCGCCCCTGTTGGGCGCGCAGCTCATCTCCCGCGGGCTGCGGAAGGAGAACGGGGTCTCCATCGCGTACCGGTAGAAGTTCCGGTACCAGGGCGCGGGGCCGTCGGCCCGCTCGGCGAAGACCACCAGGCGCCGCCCGTCGCGGACCATCTCGCCGAGCGTCGGCCAGGGCCGCGCGGGGTCGTCGTCCGGCACGTACAGCAGGCGCTCGAGGCCGGCCTGGCGGAAGGCCCGTACGGTCTCGTCGCCTCCGACGCCGTCCTGCACGATCAGGGTGACGATCTCGGTCGGGTGGTCCTCCAGCCAGGCTCCGACCTTCCGGAGCGTGGGCACGAGCGCGACCGCGCCGCCCCGGCACGTGGCGTGGCACAGCCACAGCCCGCCGCGCCGCGGGCTGACCCGGCTGATGAACCGGGTGAGCCCTGCGCCCGTGCCGGAGAGACGGCCGTGGAGGCCGGAGCCCCTGACCCGGTCCGCCACCTCCTCGGGCGTCTCCCAGGTGTGCGTGTCGATGAGCAGCGCGCGCACTCCCGCGTCGAGCTGGGCCGTGATGCCGCGGTCCTGCAGCGGGCCGATGAACCGGTCCTCGGTGGAGGCCATGGCGTTGTGGGCCGCGAGCTGGGCCACCTCGTCGTAGCGCCGCTCGCAGAGGGCGGGCGAGCCCTGGCAGCGGCGGATCGCCGAGCCGCCGATCGCGGTGGGGGCGAGCGCCGCGCCCGCGGTGGCGAGCGCGGCGACGCCCGCGGTCACGGCCCACGCGCGCGTGGGCCGGGGCACCGGCGATCCGGCGGCGCGGCGCCTGCCCGCGGCCCGCCACAGCAGACCGGTCCCGGCCGTGAGGAGCCCGGCGGCCAGGGGCACGGCGGCGGCCAGCAGACCGGCCTCGAGCAGCCGGTCGGCGGCCGTGGTCTGCACATCCTCGACGAGCCGGGCGAGCGAGGGCGGCCAGGAGGCGGACGGGTCGGGCATGGCGTCCCCGGCGAAGAGCCGGCCGATGCCCGCGCCCGCGGCGGCGAGCGCCCCGCCGGTGGCCACGGCCGCGCCGATGGCGGTCAGCCGGCGGGCGAGCGTGCCGGGCACGGCTGCCCAGAGCGCCAGGAGCCCGCTCGCCCCGAGGATCACGGCCAGTGTCTGGACCGGGCCCATGCCCAGCTGGGCGATGGAGCGCGCGTTGCGGACCAGGGCGATCCCGTCCGGGTCGCGGTCCTCGAGGTCGGCGACGACCTGCCAGCGCGTCCCCTCCCGCAGGAGGAGGAGTTCCCCGGCACCGGCCCGGTCACCGTCGCCGCCCTGCGGCGGGCCCGCGGGCGTCCGGGCCGGCGGGCTGCCCCCGGTACCGAGCGCCGCGGCAATGCCGGGACGCAGGGTGTCGCGGGCCTCGGCGGGTACGGCCGACAGCAGGGCCTCGGTGACGGCGGGCAGGTCCGGGTGGGCGAACACGCCTGGCGGCAGCGCGGCGGCCGCCCGCTGCCCCTCGGCCCCGGGCCCGAGGTCGTGGACCGCCCCGCGCAGGCCCGCCGCGATCGCGTCCACATCGTCCGCCGGCCACTCCTCCACCGCGGCGATCAGGTCGCCGAAGTAGATCCGGATCAGGTCCTCGAAGTTGGCCAGCACCGGCTTGAGGTCGGCGGTCAGCCGCAGCGCGGGCCGGTCCCCGCGCAGATACCCCACCGCGTTGCCGATCTGCTGGTCGGCCAGGGCCCGTACGGCCTCGGGCGGCAGGACGGTCTTGAGGTTGGAGGTGACGACGCCCTGCGGCACGGGGAGGCGGGCCAGCATCTCGCGGGTGACGGCGGAGGACTCCGGGTCCACCAGCACCTCGTCGTAGAGCCGGTCGTACGCCCTCTGCTCGTCCAGTACGCCTTGGTAGTAGGAGCGGTTGAGGGCGGTGCTGCGCGCGGTGCCGACGGCGACGAGGGCGACCGTCGAGATCACGACCGAGAGGAAGGCCACCCAGCAGGCCGCCCTGCGCCGCCACGGCCGGCGGGCGAGCGCCGTGCTGCCGGCCGGAGCCGGTATGTGCGTACGGCTCATGGTCCTCTCTTCAGTCGCTCCTCCTCTCCGACCCTGGGAGGTGCGCCACCGGGCGGCCAGCCGCGGGAGCCCAAGCGGGTGAGGGCGTTGGGGGCGGGCCTCGGGGGCCGGGGCCGGGCGTGGGCAAGGGCATAGGGCCGGGTGCGAAGCGGTGCGGAGGCCGTGCGGAAGGCCGGGCGAAAGGCCGGGCGAAAGGCCGGGCGGCCTACTCTGGGAAGTGCAGATGGTGCGTGCCCCACGACGGGAGGACGCCATGCGCGACGACAGGCAGGAGCCGGGCCACGCCACCCCGGAGGTTCCGCCGGAGAGGCCGGATCTCCCGGCCTTCCCCGAGGACCCGAACGCTCCGGTCTCCCCCGACGACCCGAACGCCCCGGTCCCCCGGTCACGCTCCGGCATGTACGGCCGCAGGCATCCGCGCGCCGGCACCGAACCGGTCACGGCCCGCAGCGCGCTCGGGCTGCGGATGGTGCTGGCCGTGATCTACACGCCGGTCTTCCTGGCCGGTGCCGTGCTCTTCGCGATCTGGGGGGCCAGGTCCGACGCCGGCAGCTCACCCAGCTCGGGGGCGCTCGGGGCGATCGCGATCGTCTGCGCGGTGCTCTCGCTGCTGGCGCTGACGGACCTCTTGGTCGTGGAGCATCGCCGCAAGCGCGAACGGGGCCCGCGCCGCTGACCGTACGGCGGACAGCCGGGGGTCAGCCGGACTCCGCGCCTTCCAGCCCTTCCAGGCCTTCACCGCGGGCAGCCCGCTCCTCGGGCAGCAGCCCCCGGATGTCGCCCGGCAGCGACTCGTACAGCTTCTCCATCAGCTCGGGGCTCACGGCCGAGTCCAGCACCTCGAAAAGGGCGGTCGCCTCGCGGATGGCCTCCTCCTCGTCGGTCCCCGCGCGCCAGGCGATCCGGCCCAGGAAGACGGTGAGGTCGAAGCGCTCGCCGTGGTTGCGCCGGTACGCCCGCTCCTCCGGCGAGCCCTCGTGGGAGGCGGCCACGCGGCGCAGGGCCTCCGCGGCCTCGCCCGGGAGCTGGGCAGCGAGGTGGTCGGCCAAGCCGTCGGGAACCCGCTCGGCGAGGGTCTCCAGGGTGGCCCGCACGGCCCGTTCCGCGGACTGCCGGTCCGGCAGCTGCGCCCGTGCCTGGACCTGGCCCGCCAGTTGGTCGTAGCGCATGATCAGCACCGCCTCGGATGAAAATGCCTCGCGTCCACCGTCCCCCCGTTCCCCTTCCCGAGTGACCCGAGCGGGCCGCTCGACACCGCCTTGAGTGCTGCCGTACGGATTCCGGCTCCCGGGAGGTGTGAAACGGCGGCGGCTGCCCACTCGGGGACCATGAACAACAAGCATGCGGAACCCGGAACCCAGCCTGTTCCCGGCACCCCCGAGCCAGGCGGCGTCCCACCCGAGGAGACGCCGCAGGGAGAGGGCGGCCTCTCCGGCGCCGGGCCGCGGGAGACGCACAACCCGGCCAGGGGCTGGGGCGTGTGGCCGCTGATCGTCCTGATGGCCGTGGTCGTGCTCTTCGCGGTGTTCTTCATCGTCGGCTACGCCACCCGCTGAGCAGGTGCGCCGGCATCGCGGGCCGAGCCAGTACAAGCGGCCGGTACGAGCGCCTCAGCCCGCAGTGCCGGCGATTCAGCCCGCCGTGCCGACGATGTCGGCGAGCCTGCGGGCAGCCGCCACGATGGCACTCGCGTCGATGTCGGCGGCGTGCAACTGCTCCGCGGGCGTGCTGGACGCGGGCAGGGTGCGTACCGCCAGCCGGGCCAGCCGGGGTACGGGCCTGCCGTCCGCGAACGCCTCCGCCACCGCGTCGCCCAGGCCGCCCTCGGGGTGGTGGTCCTCGACCGTGAGCAGGCACCCGGTCGCGTCCGCCGCCGCGCGCAGCGCCTCGCCGTCCACAGGCTTGAGCGAATAGAGGTCGATCACGCGCGCGTGGAGGCCCTCCCCCTCGAGCCGCTCCGCCGCCGCCAGCGCCTCATGGACCGTTACCCCGGCGGCGACCAGCGTGACCCGGTCCTCGTCCGAGGCGCGCAGCAGCTTGCTGCCGCCGATCGGGAACTCTTCGTCGGGCCCGTAGATGACCGGGTTGTCGCCGCGGGTGGTGCGCAGGTAGCCGATGCCGGGGCGCTCGGCGAGCGCGGCCACCAACTGGGCGGTCTGGTTGGCGTCGCACGGGTAGAGCACGGTGCTGCCGTGAATGGAGCGGAAGAGCGCGAGGTCCTCGAGCCCCATCTGGGAGGGACCGTCCTCGCCGATGGCGACACCGGCGTGCGAGCCGGCCACGGCGAGGCGGGCGCGGCTCACCGAGGCCATGCGCAGGAAGTCGTGCGCGCGGGTGAGGAACGCCGCGAAGGTGGCGACGTACGGGATCCAGCCGCGGGCCTGCATGCCGACCGCGGCGGCGACCATCTGCTGCTCGGCGATGTAGCACTCGAAGTACCGGTCGGGGTGGTCCTTGGCGAAGAACTCCGCCCGGGTCGAGTCGCCGACCTCGCCGTCGAGGGCGACCACATCGGAGCGCGCCGCGCCGAGTGCCGCGAGGGCCTGCCCGTACGCGGTGCGGGTCGCCGCCTTCTCGCCGATGCCGTAGCGCGGCAGCTCCAGGGGGAACGCGGGGCGCTGCGGGTCGTGCACCTCGGGCGGGGCGTGCACCTCGACCCGCAGGTCGCGTACGCCGCCGAGCTCGGCCACGGCCTCCGCCGCGTCCGGCAGCGGCTTGCCGTGGAACCCCTCCCGGTCCTCAACGGCCGCCACGCCCCGGCCTTTCAGGGTGCGGGCGATGATCGCGGTGGGCTGCCTGGCCGTGACCCGTGCCGTTGCGTACGCCTCGTCGATCGCGGCGGTGTCGTGCCCGTCGATCTCGACCGTGTGCCAGCCGAAGGCCTGGATACGGCGGGCGTACGCGTCGAGGTCCCACTCGTGGCGGGTCGGTCCGCGCTGCCCCAGCCGGTTGACGTCGACCACGGCCGTGAGGTTGTCGAGCCGCTCGTGTCCGGCGTGCTCGAACGCCTCCCACATCGAGCCCTCGGCCAGCTCGCTGTCGCCGCACAGCACCCAGACCCGGTACGGCAGCCGGTCGAGCCGCTTGCCCGCCAGGGCGAGACCGACGCCGACCGGCAGGCCCTGCCCGAGCGAGCCGGTGGCCACCTCGACCCACGGCAACTGCGGCGTCGGGTGCCCCTCGAGCCGGCTGCCGAGCCTGCGGAAGCTGAGCAGCTCGTCGTCGGGAACCGCGCCCGCCGCCTTGAACAGGGCGTAGAGCAGGGGTGAGGCATGGCCCTTCGAGAAGACCAGGTGATCGTTGCCGGGGTGTTCCGGCCGGTCGAAGGAGTACTGGAGGTGGTTCGCCAGCAGTACGGCCATGAGGTCCGCCGCGGACATCGACGACGTCGGATGTCCGGATCCGGCGGCGTGGGCGGCGCGGACGGCGTCGACGCGGAGCTGCTGCGCCAGCTCGTGCAGTTGTTCGTGATCCATGTCGGTCCTCCCCGCTCAGGACTGCGGGCGAGTACCCGGCTCCCGGGACACCACACGGAGAAACGCAGGCGGAATCGTTCCTGCAGGTCAACGAACCTGTATTCGACGCCAACTGATCTCTGTGTGATTACGTACCCCGATTGAGGGTGGCGTAGGGTAGCGAAGCCACCAACTGTCCGATCGTGTACCCGCGTTGACGGTTAGCCTGACGTGCGCCTGCCGCGTGTCCCGTACTGGCTGATCGAGAGGACTCCGATGCCTGAACCTCCAACCTATGCCGCGCGCCCGGAATCCGGGCGGCCGATCGCGGCGGCCCCCACGGGTAAGAGGCACGGCAGGCCACCAGCCCATGAGACGGCGGCCGACTCCGCCACCCGGGCCCGCCTGGTGCGCCTCGCCGTGCTCCCCGCCGCCCTCGTCTCCGTGCTCTCGGCGGCTGTCGTCATCTTCGTCCTGCGCTCCCAGGAGGGCTACGCGGACGCGGCGACCTGGGGCGTGCTGACCGGTGCCGCCGTCCTCGGCGCCGGCGTCCTGCTGGGCGGCGCCATCGCGGGCGACGCCGAGGCCCGTACCGTGTCCCGGCGGCTCTCCGCGCTGCGCCGGTCCGGCGCCCGTGCCCAGTCGGACCTGCAGGAGCTGCTGCAGCGGCTCGGCCGCGGCGAGCGGCTGCAGCAGCGCCCGTTCGCCCCGCTCCCCCGGCCGGAGGGCGACACCATCGACCTCCTCGCCCACGAACTGACCCTGGCCCAGCGCCAGGCCGAGGCGGCCGTCGTCCAGGCGACGCAGCTGGTACGGGGCACCGCCGGCGGCAGCGAGGAGAAGGTCGAGGTCTTCGTCAACCTCGCCCGGCGGCTGCAGTCCCTGGTGCACCGCGAGATCGAGCTTCTGGACGAGCTGGAGAACGAGGTCGAGGACCCGGACCTGCTCAAGGGCCTCTTCCACGTCGACCACCTGGCGACCCGCATCCGGCGGCACGCCGAGAACCTCGCGGTGCTCGGCGGCGCCATCTCCCGCCGCCAGTGGAGCCGCCCGGTGACCATGACGGAGGTGCTGCGCTCCTCGATCGCCGAGGTCGAGCAGTACTCCCGGGTCAAGCTCGTGCCGCCGATCGAGGGCACGCTGCGCGGCCACGCGGTCGCGGACGTCATCCACCTGCTGGCCGAACTGGTCGAGAACGCCACGGTGTTCTCCGCCCCGCAGACCCAAGTCCTGCTGCGCGCCCAGAAGGTGACCGCCGGGCTCGCCGTCGAGGTCGAGGACCGGGGGCTCGGCATGCCGCGGGAGGAGCAGATGCGGATGAACGCGCTGCTCGCCGACCCGGACCACATCGACGTCGGCAAGCTGCTCCAGGACGGCCGGATCGGCCTGTTCGTGGTTTCCGCGCTCGCCCGCAGGCACGGCATCCTCGTGCAGTTGCAGAGCAACATCTACGGCGGTGTCCAGGCCGTTCTGGTGGTGCCGCAGGGCCTGCTGGGCGACGAGGCCTCGGAAGCGCACCAGGCCGCCGCGGACGGCGGCGCGCAGCCGTCCGCGCACCCGCCTGTCCACCAGGCCGCCGCGCCGGCCGCTCCCACCGCTCCCTCCGTGCAGCAGCCGGCTGCACAGCCTGCCGTGGCACCGCCGCCACCCCTGGCGCATCCGCAGCCCGAGCCCCTGGCCATGCCCACTCCCATTCCGCAACAGCACGCCCGCGCCATGGAACCTGCCGCACCGCGCGACCGTGGTCCCGCCCTTCCGCATGACCGTGAGGGCACGGGCGGTGCCCCCAACACCGATGCCAGGGACGAGCGGCCGCAACTGCCGCGGCGTCGCAGGCAGGAACACCTCGTCCCGGAGCTCCGGGACACACCGACCGCTCGCGCAACGGGGGACGAGCGGGAGGCGGAGCACGACCCGGGCCTGATGGCCGCGTTCCGGCGGGGTTTCAGTCTCGCCGAGGCTCCTGACGCTTCCGACGAGAGTCCCGCCGACAGCTCTCGTTAACCAGCAGGCTCCGCATTCACCCCCAAGGAGAAGAACGCCACCATGGTGAGCGACATGCGTACCGGCCAGACCACGGATCTCTCCTGGCTCCTGACCGGCCTCGTCCAGCGTGTACCACACACCCGTAACGCACTTCTGCTGTCCTCCGACGGACTGGTGAAGGCCGTCCACGGCCTGGAGACCGACGCCGCCGACCACATGGCCGCCCTGGCGTCAGGGCTCTACTCCCTCGCCCGCAGCGCCGGTATGCGGTTCGACAACGGCGGCGAGGTGCGCCAGGTGGTGGTGGAGCTCGACACCGCCCTGCTGTTCGTGTCGACCGCCGGCTCCGGTGCCTGCCTCGCCGTCATGGCCGAGAGAGAGGCCGACGCGGCCGTACTCGGCTACGAGATGGCGATGCTGGTCAAGAGCGTCCGACCGTATCTGGCCACGCCCGCCCGTCAGCCGGCCGGCAGCGCTCCGCGCGACGCGGGGCGCTGAGGATGGCCGAGGCGCAGGACGGGATGTGGCTGGACGATGAGGCCGGTCGCTTAGTCCGGCCGTACACCGTCAGTAATGGGCGCACCCGTCCGACTGCGCACTTCGACCTTCTCACCATGGTGATGGCCACTGGCTCCCAGCCGCAGAGCTACCTCGGCCCGGACCACGCCCAGGTCCTCGGGCTGTGCGGCGGTCCCATGTCGGTGGCCGAGGTGGCCGCCCACGTGCGGCTGCCCGCTGTCGTCACCAAAGTCCTGCTGTCCGACCTCGTGGACTGCGGGGCGCTCACCACCCGGGCGCCCCGTGCCCTCGAGACATCCCCGAGCGATAGAGACCTCCTGGAGGCGGTGCTGCATGGTCTACGCAAGCGGCTCTGACCCCTTTCCCACCGCCCTGAAGATCCTCATCGCGGGCGGCTTCGGGGTGGGGAAGACCACCTTCGTCGGAGCGGTGAGCGAGATCGAACCGCTGAGCACCGAGGAGTTGCTGACCCAGGTCAGCGCCCGCACAGACAGCCTGGAGGGGGTCGAGGAGAAGACGACCACCACCGTGGCGATGGACTTCGGCCGCATCACCCTCGACAGGGACCATGTGCTCTACCTGTTCGGCACGCCCGGACAGGAGCGGTTCTGGTTCATGTGGGACGAGCTGTCGAACGGCGCCCTCGGGGCCGTCGTGCTCGCCGACACCCGCAGACTGGACCACTGTTTCGCCGCCGTGGACTTCTTCGAGCGGCGCGGGATCGGCTTCATCGTGGCCGTGAACGAGTTCGACGGCGCGTATCGGTACGACGCGGACGAGGTCCGCGCGGCCATAGATCTCAAACCCGATGTGCCCGTCGTGATGTGCGACGCCCGGCAGTGCAACTCCAGCACCCGCGTGCTGGTGGCACTCGTACAGCACCTGCTCAGCTCCGCCGCCGGCTCACCGGCGGCGGTGCCCGACCCGCTGCGCTGACCGTCCGGCAGGCGCAGCCGAATCCGCAGTCGAACGGAGCTCCCATGTCCGCCCCCATCCCTTACACCAAGCAGTACGACCCGACGAGCCACCTGCTCCTCACGCCCGAGGACGGCGAGGCGCCGGCCCGGGTGGCCAGGCTGCACGAGCTCGGGCTCGGCGACACCCCGGTCCCGGAGTTCGATGATTTCGCCCGGGAACTGGCCCGCATCACCGGGGCGCCATACGCGATGGTCAACTTCATCGACGAACACCGGCAGTACTTCGCCGGGCTCTACACCCCGGCCGAGGGCCAGGCGGGGGTGGAGCTGGGGCCCGCACCGCAACAGGCCCAGCCGGGCCGGGTGATGGCACGGGATCACGGCTACTGCCCGCACGTCGTCGTGCGGCGCAAGGCACTGGTGCTGGAGGACGTCTGCGACTACCCGCGGTTCGCCGGGAATCCGGTCGTGGACGAGATCGGCATCCGGTCGTATCTGGGTGCCCCGCTCATCGACCGTACGGGGATGGCGCTCGGCACGATCTGCGTCGTGGACCAGGAGCCGCGGCCGTGGGGGCGGCAGGGCCTGGAGACCATCAAGTCGATGGCGTCCCAGCTGGTCGAGCGGATTCACCGCCTGGAGGCGGGAGGCGAGATCTGAGCAAAGTGTGGGGGATTCGCCCGCACGGCGCTCTCCGCGCGCGGGCGCCTGAAACCGGGAGCCGCGGGCACAGCACTGTGTCCGTGGCTCCCTTCACGATTCACACCGCGTGCTCCGCGGTCCGCAGCTGCTCTTCCAGCTGCTCGATCTGCTCCAACTGCAGCATGTCCGCGAGCCGCTCGGACCACTGACCCTTCGCCGTGCCCAGCGCCAGCTCGCCGAGGCGCAGGAGCTGGATGTCAGAGGTGCCTGCCGGGGCGAAGATATGGAAGGCGTCCCGCAGATAGCGCTCTATCGGGCGGTCGGTGAAGAGACCGCAGGCGGCGTGGATCTCCATGGCGTTGCGGGCCGAGTCGAGTGCGTACTCGACGTTGAGGAGCTTGGCGTTCATCAGCTCCGCGTCACACGGCAGCCCGCTGTCGAGCAGGTGCACGGCGTGATAGGCGGCCAGCCGTGCGGTCATCAGCCGGGACTGCATCTTCCCGAGCTTGAGCTTGATGTTGTTCAGCTCGCCGAGCGGCTTGCCGAAGCGCTCGCGCTCGATGCAGAAGGCAGTCGTCTCGTCTAGGATCGCCTGGTGGATGCCGAGGGATACGGCGGTGAGGTTGGGCCGCCCGTAGAGGACGCTGGATGAGTACGCGACGGCCAGGCCCTGTCCCTCATCCCCCAGCAGATTCGCTGCGGGGACACGGCAGTTGTCGAAGAGCAGCTCTCCGAAGCTGAAGCCGTGCAGGCCCATGGCGGGCTGCTGTTCGGCCAGGGAGAAGCCCGGGGCGTCGGCCTCGACGAGGAAGGCCGACAGCCCCTTGGAGCCGGGTCCTGTGCGGACGACGACGCCGTGCAGGTCGCCGACGTGGCTGTTGCCGACGAAGACCTTGCGGCCGTTGAGGATGTAGTCGTCACCGTCGCGTACGGCGGTGCTGCCCATCCCCAGAACGTGGCCGCCCGACTCGGGTTCTGTGACCGCGATGGTCGGCAGGCAGTCGCCCGACGCGATGCGGGGCAGCCAGGTCTTCCTCTGGATGTCGTTGCCGAAGTGGATGATCTTGGCGACGCCGAGTTGGGAGGCCTGGACCATGGCTCCCATCGCGCCGCTGACACGGGAGAGTTCCTCGATGATGATCGTCTTGGCCAGGTGTCCGGCGGCCATTCCCCCGTACGCCCCATCGATGGTGACGCCGATCCAGCCCTGACGGGCGATCAGCCGGGACAGTTCGTGGGAGACGGTGCGCGATGCCTCCATCCCGGCTATGCGGGGCCGAACTTCGCGCTCTGCGAATTCGTGTACGCGGTAGCGCAGATCTTGGTGGTAGCGATTGGTGAAATAGCGTTCCACGACGAGCCCTCCTCCGCGCTTCCCCCGCGTCCTGTGGGACGCGGAGGTCCTTCGTCGGGCAGTGGTTCCCCGTCCACCAGGCTGGCCGACTGCAATATCGTCTACAAGTCGACCTCAGGAGCCAAGATCGTTTGTTGGCTTTGGCTGAAACCGTGTGTGTTGCGTTCTGGGCTCAACTGTGCGATGGACACTCGAAGTTGTTCACTATCTGATACGCATTCGGCTGGTGATGTGCGGGTGCGAGCGTAACCGACGCGACCCCACCGCTGGCCTGCCCACCAGGCAATTGCCGGACGGGCAGGCGAGCGTGCACCGCTCGGGATCTGACACGGGAACGCACCTTGGCCAGCCACGCGAGGTTTGCCGCTCCGCCCTTCCTGGTTTCGGCCGTGACCGAAAGGAGCTCAGGGGCACTTTGGGGGCGCGCGCCTGCTTCCGCGCGCCCCCTTGACGGAGCCGGCAGCGGGCCCGCGGCGCCTCGCACTCATCCGGCGGGGTGGCAGGTAGGTGCCCTCGCCCGCGGGTGCGAACCCCGGTGCCGCATGACGAACCGGGCGGCGGAGCAGGACCGTTACTGCACCCGGCCCCGCCTGCGGATACGGTGCTCTTGTGGCAGACAGCGGGGACGGGATCGAACAGGACGGGCGCGGGAGGGCGCCGGGGGCGGCGCTGCTCATCGCGGCGGCCCCCGTCGGCAAGGGCCGCCTGATGGACGCGGCGGCGGCGCTGCCCGCGCTGGCGGCCGTACCGCCGGGGGTGCTCACGGGGGCGGGGGGCGGGAGCGTGGTGGAGCTGGTCGACCCGGCGGACCCGCAGGTCGTCCTGACCCGCCTCCGTACGGCCGCGGCCTCCCCCGGTCCGCTGCTGATCCACCTCATCGGGCAGTTGACGCTCGACCGCAAGCAGCAGTTGCCGCATCTGGCGCTCGCGCGGACGACGGCGGCGACGGTCCGGTACACCGGGTTCCCCTGGCACTGGCTGGCCGTCGAGCTGGCGCACCGCCCGCCAGGCAGCACGGCGCTCTTCGCCGACCTGGTGGCCGACGCGGGCGCCTGGGCCCGCCTCCGGGCCGATCCCGGCCTGCTCCTGGCGGCGGGCCTCCGGTTCTACGGCACGGTGTCCCCGCCCCCGGACCGCCGGGCTGTCGCCTCCCCCGCCTACAGCCGTGCCGTCGCCGAACTCCTCCGCCCCGCGAACGCCCGCCCGCCGCTGGCCGACCTCCACCGCCTCGCGATGACCGTGGCGGGCGCCCACCCGGACGCCTGGCACCTGGAAGGCACGGAAGCGGTCACCTCGCCGCCGACGGCGGGCCGGTCCACGCTGCCCCCGGGCATCGCCGCGGCCCCGGGACCGGGAGCGGCGGGAACGGGCGCCGCGGGAACGGGTGCCGCGGGCCCTGGGCACGGGGCGACCCGCGACGGCCGGGACGCCCAGCACCCAGGCGCTGCCGTACCGGGCCTGCCGCACGGAGGGGCGGGTACGCGGCCCGTCGGCATGCCTCACCCGGAGCCGCACGCCCCAACCCCCGGTCCGGCTCACGAAGCCGCCGACAGCAGCGCCCCGCCCCAGCTCGCTGCGAGCGCCGACGGCTCCACCGCAGCGCCTGTTCCTGACCGCAACAGAGCCGGCGGTCGGTCCGACGGCCCGGACGACCACGCGGCCCCCCAGCCCGCTGCCCACCACGACGCCGCCCGCGCGCGGCCCACCCCCGGCTCCGGCGGTCCAGGCGCGCCGACCGACGCCGCCCCAACGGCCTCGGCGCACCAGACCAGCGAGCCGGCGCGGCCTCATGGCGAGCAACACGCGCCGTGTCCGCCGGTCGACTCCGCGGCCGTGGCTGCCCAGCGTGCCCCCGGCCACGACAGCCTCGGCGCGCAGCCGGACCCCGGTTCCGTCGGCACCGGTGCGCCGGGCGCGCTGCCGCCGGACGCACCGGACGCGACGGCGGGCGTGCCGTACGGCGCCCCCGGCGCGACGCCCGCCGCCCCTGCGACGCCCGCCGCATCGCCGTCCGTACCGCCGCGCCCCGACGCCGTGCCGGATCCGCATCCTGCGATCTTGGCTGCGGCGCGGGAAGGGCGGCACGGGGAGGCCGCGGCCATGGCCGCCGCGTGGGAGCAGCAGGCGCTGCGGGCGCACGGGGCCGGTTCCGCCGAGGCCGTGCACTGGCTGGAGGTACGGGCCGACCTGGCGCGGCTCGCCGCCGACTTCGGCCGCTCCTGCGAGCTGTGGACGGCCGCGGCGACCGCCCGGCTGCGGCAGGGCGAGCCCGCGGACGCCCCCGACGTCGTGGCCGCGGTCGACCGCGCGCACCACTGCTGGGAGCAGGTCGGCGACGCGGCGGCGGCCCGGGGCCTGGCGGGCCACCTGATGGAGGTACGGCGCCGGGTGCCGGGGCCGCGTCCCGGCGCGGTGGAGGCGCTGGAGCGCCGAGTGGACGGGCTGAACGGCGTCGCGACCAGCTGAGCCGACCGAGGCGGACCCGAGGAGATTCCAAGGCGGAGACGAGGCGATTCCCAGGCGATTTGCAGGCGAGTTCCGGGACGGATCCGAGACGGCTGAGCCCGGCCGTACGACCGCCGGGCGGACCGAGCCGTAATCCCGCCTCCCCCGGGAACACGTTCAGTTGACGACGAAGGAGGCCCCCACCATGCGTGACGACTACCAACCCGCGCCGGGCCGCCACGAGACCCGGGAGCAGCGCGCCGACCGCAGGTGGGCCGAGCTGCTGCAGGAGGTGCGCGTCGCGCAGACCGGCGTGCAGATCCTGCTGGCGTTCCTGCTCACCGTCGCGTTCACGCCGCGTTTCGAGGATCTGGCCGACCCCGACCGGAACATCTACGTCGTGACCGTACTGCTCGGTGCCGCGGCGACCGGGGCGCTGATCGCCCCGGTCTCTTTCCACCGGATCGTCTTCGGTCACCGACTGAAGCCGGAGACCGTGGTGTGGGCGTCCCGCTTCACGCTCGTGGGCCTCGTGCTGCTGCTCTGCACCTTGATCTCGGCGCTGCTGCTGATCCTTCGCGTGGTGATCTCGGACCAGCTCGCGGTCTGGCTGGTGTTCGGGGCCCTCGTATGGTTCGCGAGTTGCTGGTTCGTTCCCGCGGTCTGGGTCCGGCGCAGGACGCACAGGGACAGCTGACGGCCGTACCACCGCGGCACGGCAACCGCCTCAACGGCGCTGCAGGTCAAGGTCCTTCCGGGTGTCCCTGACCGCCTTCCCGGCCGCGGGCAGCACCTCCGACGCGGTACGCATCGCGGGGCCTACGGGGAGCCGCTGCTCCTCGTCCTTCTGCGTCACGCCCACGTCCGCATGAGGCTCCCCCTTGGCCGCCGGCGAGGTCACCGAGGCGTCCGGCGCCTTGAGCTCCGGGAGCCCCGGCGTGCCGCTCCGGTCGGTGCTCGGGGCCCCGATCGGAAGACCGAGGGACGCCTCCGGGCCTGAGGTGTCCAGCGGGGCTTGCGGCGTCTCGATCCGCGCGGCGCTCCTCCCGCCACGCTCCTGGAGGGTCGGGACGGGGGCCTCGACGAACGCCGAGGGGGTGCCCTGCGTCCGCAGCGGCGGAATCGTGGCACGGGGCTCCACCCCGCCGTCCCGCGTCATCTCCGGGGTCATGTCCTGCCTGGTCGGTGGCTTGACCGGCAGGGCGGGGAACGATCCGCCCACGGCGGGTGCGTCCAGCGGGAGGGATGTCTCCATGCTCTCCAGCGGCACGATCAGCGGGACACGCGGTTCGCCGCCGCTTCCTGTGGACAGGTCGCCCGCGGCAGTGCCGCCCATGGTGGCGCCGCCCGTCGCGGCGCCGCCCGTCGCGGCGCCGCCCGTCGCGGCGCCGCCCGTCGCGGCGCCGCCCGTCGCGGCGCCGCCCGTCGCGGCGCCGCCCGTCGCGGCGCCGCCCGTCGCGGTGCCGTCCGTCGCGGTGCCATCTGTCGTGGTCGTGCCCGTGCGGTCCGGGGCCGTCCCACCGGCCTGCTCGGCCGCGAGGGCGGGAGTCACCGACACCGCCGCGGACGCACACAGGACGAGCGCAACAAAACCTCCACGCGAGGGGATCTTCATCTGGATTCCATCCCTTTCCGACACCTCGGACACACCGGCCGTCCTGCAAGAACGACCCGGACCGCGCCCGGTGTGCGGGATTACACCCCAATAGCCCAATAGCCCAAAACGGGCGCCCGCCGAGGACCTCCCTATCAGCGGGCGGCGTGCTCACTCAGGAGGGCGCCGATGTCCTCGCGGAGCGCCTCGTAGCGCTGCCGCAGCGCCTCTCCCGGCCAGTCGCCCGGCAGGAGCGCGTCGGGCAGCAGCGGGTCGGCCAGCAGGTGCCGCAGGATCGCGGCCGCCGCGGTGAACTCCTCCGCGGGACCCGAGGCCGCCTCGAGGGCGGCGCGGAGCGCGCGGGCCCTGCGCGCCCAGCCGTCCAGGTCCCAGAGCTCCGCCGCCAGGCGCGCCGGGTCGTCGTCCGGGGCCCCGGTCAGCAGGGTGCACTGCTCGGCCACGACGGGCGGGCGCTGCCGTACGAGATTGGCGGGGCGGAGCCAGGTGCCCTCGCGCAGCTCAGCGAGGCGCTGGGCGGTCATGGCCTGGCGGAGGGCGGAGCGGTCGGCGGCGGGGCGGCGCTCCGCGGTCACGACGGCGATCTCCCAGGCGCCGTCCCAGGGGCGGGTGCGCGGGCTCAGGCTGTCGTCCTGCCGTGCCTGGCGCTCCAGGAGGCGCGCGGTGAGCCCGTAGCCGCCGTCGCGCGGTTCGAGGTCGCCCGCAGCGACCATGCGGGAGAGGGCCACGCGGACGGTGCCCTCTGCGATGCCGAAGATCTCGCCCGCCCGGACCAGGGAGCGTACGGGCAGGTGGGGCGGGTGGTGGCCGAGCAGGGTGCTGAGTACGACCGACCGGGCCGTGAGCGGCCGCAGCCCGAGGTCCCCGGTGCCGTGCGCGTTGCCGTCGTTCCCGTTGCCGTCCATCCGTCCGCACCCCTAACCCTTACAATCTTCCACCACGCGTACGAGAACTGTAATGTCAGTGGTGTGGGCAAGGAGCCGACCGCGCCACTCCCCCGGAGGTTGCCGTGAGCGCCACGCAGGAAGTCCTCAACCAGGCCCCGGCGTTGACCGGTTTCAGCACGGCGGACGATCCGGCGCTGCTGGAGGCGCTGCGGCGCGACGGCGCCGGCTGGGGCGAGCAGCGGGTCAGGGAACTCGGAGCGCTCGCGGGCTCGGACGAGATCCAGGAGTGGGCACGGCAGGCCGAGGAGCAGCCGCCGCGGCTGCGCACCCACGACCGGTACGGGCACCGCGTCGACGAGGTGGAGTTCCACCCGGCCTGGCACCGGCTGATGACCGTGGCCGTCGAGCACGGACTGCACGCCGCGCCCTGGGCCGAGGACCGCCCCGGCGCCCATCTGCTCCGCGCCGCCCAGTTCTACGTCTGGTCCCAGGCCGAGCCGGGCCACGGCTGCCCCGTCTCCATGACGTACGCCGCCGTCCCCGCCCTGCGCGCCCAGCCGGATCTGGCGGCCGCCTACGAGCCGCTGCTCGCCGCCCGGACGTACGACTACGGGCTGCGGCCGCCGCTCGGCAAGGCGGGCCTGATCGCCGGCATGTCGATGACGGAGAAGCAGGGCGGCTCGGACGTGCGGGCCAACACCACGCAGGCCGTCCCGGCAGGCGACGGCTCGTATCTGATCACGGGTCACAAGTGGTTCACCTCGGCGCCGATGAGCGATGTCTTCCTGGTGCTGGCCCAGGCGCCCGGTGGTCTTTCGTGCTTCCTGCTGCCGCGCGTGCTGCCCGACGGCACGCGCAACGCGATGCACCTCCAGCGGCTCAAGGACAAGCTGGGCAACCGCTCCAACGCCTCCGCCGAGATCGAGTACGACGAGGCTGTGGCCTGGCCGGTCGGCGAACCGGGCCGCGGGGTGCGGACCATCGTCGAGATGGTCAACATGACCCGTCTCGACTGCGTGCTCGGCACGGCCGCGGGCATGCGGGCCGGGCTGCGCCAGGCCCTGCACCACACCGCGTACCGGCGCGCCTTCGGGGCCGAGCTGATCGACCAGCCCCTCATGCGGAACGTCCTCGCCGACCTCGCGGTGGAGTCCGAGGCGGCGACGCTCCTGGCGATGCGGCTCGCGGCGGCCACGGACCGGGCCCAGGCCGGGGACGCGCAGGAGGCGGCGCTGCGCAGGCTGGGCCTGGCGGTCGGCAAGTACTGGGTGTGCAAGCGGGGCAGCGCGCATGCCGCCGAGGCCCTGGAGTGCCTGGGCGGCAACGGTTACGTCGAGGAGTCCGGTATGCCGCGGATCTACCGCGAGGCGCCGCTGCTGTCCATCTGGGAGGGCTCGGGGAACGTCGCGGCGCTGGACGTCCTGCGGGCCCTCGCCAAGGAGCCCGCGGGGCTCGACGCCTTCCTCGCCGAAGTGGACGCGGCGGCCGGGGCCGACCGGCGGCTGGACGCGGCGGTCGCCCGGGTGCGCGCCGCGCTTCCCGCACTCGCCGACCCGGAGCGTGCGCAGCTGCGCGCCCGCCGCCTCGCCGAGGAGATGGCGCTGGTGCTGCAGGGCAGCCTGCTCGTACGGCACGGCCACCCGGCGGTCGCCGACGCCTTCTGCGCCTCCCGGCTCGGCGGCGACTGGGGGAACGCCTTCGGCACGCTCCCGGCGGGCACGGACCTCGGCCCCATCCTGGAGCGCGCCAGGCCGAAGGCATCGGCGTGAGCGGGCCGAGCGGTGCGGGCGGTGCAGGCGGTGCAGGCGGTGCGGGCGGTGCGGGCGGCGCGAGCGGTACGAGCGTCCGGGTCGAGCGGCAGGGCCCGGTCACCACGGTCGTGCTGTCACGGCCCGACGTCCGCAACGCCGTGGACGGGCCGACGGCCGCGGCCCTCGCGAACGCCTTCCGCGCCTTCGAGGCCGACCCGGAGGCCGGGGTCGCGGTGCTGTGGGGCGAGGGCGGCACGTTCTGCGCGGGCGCGGACCTCAAGGCCATGGGCACCGAGCGCGGGAACCGCGTCGAGGCGGACGGCGACGGGCCGATGGGCCCGACCCGGCTGCGGCTGTCCAAGCCGGTGATCGCCGCGGTGAGCGGCCATGCCGTGGCGGGCGGACTCGAACTGGCTCTCTGGTGCGACCTGCGGGTCGTCGAGGAGGACGCGGTGTTCGGCGTCTTCTGCCGCCGCTGGGGCGTGCCGCTGATCGACGGCGGTTCGGTGCGGCTGCCCCGGCTCATCGGCACGGGGCGGGCGCTGGACCTGGTGCTCACCGGCCGCCCCGTGGCGGCCGTCGAGGCGTACGACATGGGGCTCGCGAGCCGTCTCGTACCGCCGGGGCAGGCCCGTACGGAAGCCGAGCGGCTGGCCGCGGAGATCGCCCGCTTCCCGCAGACCTGCCTGCGCGCCGACCGCGCCTCCGTCCTGGGCCAGGAGGGGCTGACCGAGGAGCAGGCGATGGCGGACGAACTGCGCGGCGGTCTGGGCGCGTTGGCCGAAGGACTCGCCGGGGCGGCCCGATTCGCCGCGGGCGCTGGGCGGCACGGCGACTTCACGGAGATCTGACAGACCTGGCTGCGCTGCGAGCGCCGCGATCCGGCCGGGCCCGGACGCCGGGGACCCGGCTCCGGACGCCGGGGAAGCGGCTCGCCCGGCCCCAAGATGCCCGCACCCGCCCGGCCCTGGGAGGGACGGGCGGGTGCGAAGAAGCCGCCCGTTCGGCGGCTGGAGGTCAGTCGATGCCGCGGAGGATGTGCGACTCCGTTGGGTCGTCCTCGTATCCGGCGAGCCTGATCGGAGCGGATCTTGCCCAGACGTCGATGTTGCGGACGTCCTTCGTCCGCTTTCGCCGTTCCCTGCGCTCGGAATTGACCTGGTTTCGCTTTGTCTTCTCTGGTGTCACCGCGCACACTCCTTCGCGTCGGGTGAAACCGGACGTGCCGACCGCGGCCTCGACCGGGCGCCGGACCGCCCGGTTCGGGCTGCTGTGCAAGGGCAGTTCGGACGCGGTGGCGCCGCGTTGAGCCACCGGGAGCGGGCCGCGGTGGCCGGCCGGCTCCTCGGGACGGCCGAGGGTGTCGGTGCCTTCTCTCGAAGAGGCTGTCCGTCATCCACCAGCGTAGCGACCCCGGCCGTTCGGCGCGCGCGATAAATCGTCAACGGGAGGCCACGTTCCGTTTACCGCGCAGCTCGTGGGCCACTTCGCGCGCTCCGATCGCGTCACGGCCCGAAGCACAGCCGGCGTTCGACACGGCGCGGAGCGGCAGGCGTACGCGCCCCGTTACGCGGCGCCCCGCCGGGGAACTCGGACCACATGTCCGATCAAGACCCCAGAGGCCCGACGCACGAGTCGTACTGGATGGCGTCCTCGGAGAGCACCGCTCTCCCCCCGCTCGACGCCGATCTCGAGGTGGACGCCGTCGTGATCGGCGGCGGCATCGCGGGCCTGTGCACCGCGTGGGAGCTGCAGCGCGCCGGTGTCGGGGTCGCCCTGCTGGAGGCGGACCGCATCGGCACCGGCGTGACCGGCTACACCACGGCCAAGCTGACCGCGCTCCACACCCTGATCTACGCCTGGCTACGGGAGGAGCACGGCCCGGAGGGAGCCAGGCTGTACGCGCAGTCGCACCTGGAGGCGATCGAGCACGCGGCCGCTCTGTGCGCCGAACTGGGCACCGACGCGGACCTGGAGCGGGTGCCCGCGTACACCTACGTGGAGTCGGCACGGCGGGTCGAGGAGATCCGCGCCGAGGCCGAGGCCGCCCGCGAAGCGGGCCTTCCGGCCTCTTTCGTCAAGGAGACCGGGCTGCCCTACCCCGTCGCGGGAGCAGTGCGCGTCGAGGACCAACTCCAGTTCCATCCGCGGAAGTTCCTGCTCGCGCTGGCCCACGGGCTGACCGAACGGGGCGGGCGGATCTTCGAACACACCCGCGCGGTAGGCCTGCACGACGGCACCCGGTGCCGGATCACCACCGAGAGCGGTGCGGTGGTCGTGGCACGCGATGCCGTAGTGGCGACCCACTATCCGGTCTTCGACCGGTCCATGCTCTTCGCCCGGCTGAAGCCGCGCCGTGAACTGGTCGCCGCAGCGGCGGTCCCCGCGGAGCGGGCCCCTGCCGGGATGTACATCACGCCCGAGCAGCACACCCGCTCGGTGCGCAGCGCGCCCCTGCCCGGCGGCGTGCAGCGACTGCTGATCGTCACCGGCGAGTCCTTCGAGCCGGGCACGGGCAGCGTGGAGGAGCGGTACTCGCTGCTGACCGCGTGGATCCGCGGCCGGTTCCCGGAGGCCGAAATCACCTACCGGTGGGCGGCGCAGGACAACGACACCACCGACCGGCTGCCGTACGTGGGCCACTTCCACCCCGGCACCCAGCACGTGTACGTGGCCACCGGCTTCGGCGGCTGGGGCATGAGCGGCGGGGTGATGTCGGGCAGGCTGCTCGCCTCGCACATCGCGGGTGGCCCGCGCCCGGCCTGGACCGAGCTCTACGACCCCCGGCGGCTGCCACGCGTACGGGATGCGGGGCCGCTGCTCAAGCAGCAGGCGTTCGTCGCCAAGCACTTCGTGGGCGACCGGCTGCACACCTCGCACGTCGACTCGGCCGCGGACATCCCGCCGGGCAGCGGCGCCGTCGTGCGGGCGGGCGGGCACCACTGCGCCGCGTACCGGGACGACTCCGGAGCGGTCACGGCCGTGGACGCCCGCTGCACGCACCTGGGCTGCCTGGTCCACTTCGACGACGCCGAGCAGGTCTGGGAGTGCCCTTGCCACGGCTCGCGGTTCGCCACGGACGGCTCGGTCCTGCACGGCCCGGCCACCCGTCCCCTGGAGGCGCGCGAGATCCCCGAGAGCCCGCAGGACCGGGAGAGCCCGGCGGACCCGGACTGAAGCGGCCCAGAAGGGGTGGCGGAGCGGCGCGCCGGGGCGGAGGGTGGAGGCAGGGAGCGACTGCGCGGAACGAGGTGAGCAGCCGTGCCGGTCACGACGCGGGCGACCCAGGGTGCGCCGTGCTGGGTGAGCCTGATGGCGCACGACCTGAAGACTTCGCAGGACTTCTACGCCTCCGTGCTCGGGTGGCACTACAAGCCGGGCTTCCAGGGCCAGGGCAACTACTCGGTCGCCCTCGCGCAAGGAGCGCCCGTGGCCGGGCTCGGCGCCGGGGGCCGGGGCGCGGGATACCCGGTGTCCTGGACCGCGTACTTCGCCGCCGACAGCGCGGACCTGGCGGCCGAGCGCGTCCGGGAGCGCAGCGCCACGGTCGCGGTCGGGCCCATCGAGTTCGGCAAGGGGCGGGTGGTGGTGGCCGCGGACCCCGAGGACGCGGTGTTCGGCATCTGGGAGGGCGAGGTCGACCCGGACTGGCGGGTCGGCCGCAGCTCCGGGGCGCCCGCGCGGCTGGAGTTGCGCACCCGGGACCCCTTCGCCTCGGCCCTCTTCTACGGAGGGGTGTTCGACTGGGACGCGCCGGGCGCGGAGCACATCGACGTCCGGTACGAGAACGACCGCGTGGTCCTGCGGATCGCCGGGCACCCCGTGGCCGATCTGCGCGGCGGCGGCGAGGAGGCCGCACCCGACCCGCACATGCGGCCGCAGTGGCACGTCTACTTCTGCGTGCCCGACGTGGGCACCGCGGCGCTGAAGGTGCTCGACGCGGGCGGGACGGTCGTATGCCCGCCGTGCGACTCGCACTTCGGCCCCGTCGCGACGCTGCGGGACCCCGAGGGCGGGCTGTTCCACGTCACGCAGGCCGACGACTGACCGGCCGGCGCGCCACGGGCGGCAGCAACGGCCGCACTTTTGGGGCGGGGTGACGCGGGAACCCGTGCCGCATGGATCAGACGGAGGTACCCGTTCTCGACGCTCTCGCCCGCTATCACGCGCGCGGCGAACTCGGCTTCACCCCTCCCGGGCACAAGCAGGCCCGGGGCGCCGATCCCCTGGTACGGAAGGAGCTGGGCGACGCTGTCTTCCAGTCCGATGTCCTGGCCTTCGGCGGCCTCGACGACCGGCGCGCCACGGACCGCGTCCTGGAGCGGGCCGAGCAGCTCATGGCGGAGGCGGTGCACGCGGCGCACACCTTCTTCTCCACCTGCGGCAGCTCCCTGTCGGTGAAGGCCGCGATGCTGTCGGTCGCCGGGCCGCACGAGACCCTGCTGATCGGCAGGGATGCGCATAAGTCGGTGGTCTCCGGGCTGATCCTCTCCGGCGTGCGGCCGGTCTGGGTGGAGCCGCAGTGGGACGACGGGCGCGCGCTGGCCCACGCCCCGTCGCCGGAGGCCTTCGAAGCCGCCTTCGCGGACCATCCGGACGCGCGGGGCGCCCTGGTCACCAGCCCCACCCCGTACGGCTCCTGCGCGGACCTGACCCGGATCGCCGAGGTCTGCCACCGGCGGGGGCGGCCACTGATCGTCGACGAGGCGTGGGGAGCCCACCTGCCGTTCTGCGCCGAGCTGCCCACCTGGGCGATGGACGCTGGCGCGGACGTCTGCGTGACCAGCATCCACAAGATGGGCAGCGGCCTGGAGCAGGGGTCGGTGTTCCATCTGCAGGGGGATCTCATCGATCCCGCCGTGCTCGGCTCCCGGGCCGGCCTGCTGGGCACGACCAGCCCGTCGGTCCTCATCTACGCCGGGCTCGACGGCTGGCGGCGGCAGATGGCCCTGCACGGGCAGGAACTGCTCTGCGGCGCGCTGCGCCTGGCCGGCACGGTGCGGAAGGAGATCGAGGACATCGAGGGCCTGCATGTGGACGGACTGGCGGAGTACGTGGATTCCGGCCTCGCTGCGGACCTCGATCCCCTGCCGGTCGTCATCGACCTCGCCGCGCTCGGTATCACCGGATACGGGGCCGCCGACTGGCTGCGGCAGCACCACCGCATCGACGCCCACCTCGCCGATCACCGCAGGATCAGCACCCAGCTGACCCACGCGGACGACGAGTCCACCACGGCCGCGCTGCTGGCGGCCCTCCGCGACCTGTCGGCCCACGCGCCGGACCTGCGGCCTGCTCCGCGGGTCGCCGTGCCGCAGCCGGCCGAGCTGCGGCTGGAGCAGACGTGCCTGCCCAGGGACGCGTACTTCGGCCCGTACGAGGACGTGGCCCGGGAGCGCGCGGCGGGGCGTGTCGTGGCCGAAATGCTGACCCCGTATCCGCCCGGCATCCCGGCCGCGCTGCCCGGCGAGCGGCTCACGGAGCCGGTGCTGCACTACCTCCGGACGGGCGTGGCGGCGGGCATGCACCTGCCGGACGCGGCCGACCCGGCCCTCGGCACGGTCCGGGTCCTCCGCGAGGAATGACCTTTGCGCCGCGGCTCGGCTCCGTAGGTTGTCCGTATGGCCGAACACCGGACCGGGGATCTCGACCGGCGCTACCGCAGGGCATGCGAGCAGCAGCCGACGTATCCGGAGTCGCTGGCCGGGGCCACGCTCGGCGGCCCGCTGCCCTCCGGATACGCGCACGTGCGGCGGCGCGTGCGGCTCGGCGAGGGCCCCGGGGTCTTCGCGCGGGCCGCGGCGTACGTGATGGGCTGGGGCGCCCAGCGCGGCGCCGGCTTCGCGGTGTACCCGCAGTCGCCTCCGGCGACCGGGGCCACCGCGCTGGTCGTCGTACGCCCGCCCGGACCGCGGCTCCCCGGGCTGCGGCTGCCGCGGCTGGTGGTGCCCTGCCGGGTCCTGGCGGTGGTGGCCGGGGAGGACCGCGCCGGCTTCGCGTACGGGACGCTGCCGGGCCACCCGGAGTGCGGCGAGGAGGCGTTCACCGTCGTACGCGACGGGCAGGGCACGGTGTGGTTCGAGGTGACAGCCTTCTCCCGGCCCGCCACCTGGTACACGCGGCTCGGCGGCCCCGCGGGCCGCCTGATCCAGCGGGCGGCGGTCACCCGCTACCTCCGGGCGGTCGCGGCTGCGGTGGGCGCCGCGGGCGGCGGCCGCTGATACTGCTGGCATGACCGTCCTCGTCGGAACCTCCGGGTGGCAGTACAAGGACTGGCGCGCCGTGCTCTACCCGCCCGACGTGCCGCAGCGGCTGTGGCTCGAGGAGTACGCGCGGCACTTCGCCACGGTCGAGAGCAACAACGCCTTCTACCGGCTGCCCACCGAGGAGAACTTCGCGGCCTGGCGGGACCGGACCCCCGAAGGGTTCGTGATGGCGGTCAAGGCCAGCCGCTATCTGACGCACATCAAGCGGCTGCGCGACCCCGAGGAGCCGGTGCGGCGGCTGATGTCGCACGCCGCAGGCCTCGGGCCTCGCCTCGGCCCCGTCCTGCTGCAGCTGCCGCCCACGCTGCGCGCGGACGCCGGCGCGCTGGACGCCTGCATCGGCTGCTTCCCCTCCGGCACGCGGGTGGCCGTCGAGCCGCGGCACGACTCGTGGTGGACCGACGAGATCCGGTCGGTGCTGGAGAACCGCGGGGCCGCGCTGTGCTGGACGGACTGGGGGTCCCGGCCCGCCACGCCCCTGTGGCGGACCACGGACTGGGGGTATCTCCGCCTCCACCAGGGCCGCGCGGAGCCGTGGCCGCGCTACGGCCGACAGGCGCTCGCCGCCTGGGCGCGGCGGATCGCGGACACCTGGCCCGACCGGGCCGACGTGCACGTGTACTTCAACAACGACCCCGGCGGAGCGGCCGTGCTCGACGCCGTCACCTTCGCGCGGGCGGCCGCGGATGCGGGACGTACGGTGACCCGGACGCCGGACGCCGGGTGACGACGGGACGGGGTGAGGCGGCGTGGTGGCACGCAAGCGGGTAGTGGTCTCGGGGGACGTGCAGGGCGTGTTCTTCCGCGACACGTGCCGCCGCGAGGCGGCGGTGCAGGAGGTGGCCGGCTGGGTGCGGAACCGGCCGGACGGGACGGTCGAGGCGGTGTTCGAGGGCGAACCCGGGCACGTGGAGAAAATGGTCGACTGGGCGCGCGAGGGCCCGCCCACGGCGATCGTCGACGAGGTGTCCGTCCACGACGAGCAGCCGGAGGGGCTCGTGGGCTTCGAGATCCGGCCCACACCGTTCTGAGGAAAGGCACCGCCGCGCTGCGGGCTCAACCCGCCCATCGGTGGCATCCTGAATGTGTGGACGAACCGGCGCTGCGCCTTCGTTTCCCCGCCGAGCTGCGGCTGTTCCTGCCGTCCCGCCACCGGTCGCGCGGTGAGGTCACGGTGGCGGTCGACGGCACGTCCTCGCTGGGCCACGTGGTCGAGTCGGTGGGCGTACCGCTGCCGGAGGTCGGCTCCCTTGAGGTCGGCGGAAGGCTGGTCCCCGCCTCATACCGGCCCCGCGCGGGCGACCGCGTCGAGGTGCGTGCGGTGACGCGGCCGCAGCAGCCGCGCCCCGAGCCGCTGCGGTTCGTCCTCGACGTCCATCTCGGCGCGCTGGCACGGCAGCTGCGACTGGTCGGCGTGGACGCCGCGTACGGCAACGACATGGACGACGACGCCCTGATCGCGCAGGCGAACGCCGAGCGCCGGGTGCTGCTGACCCAGGACCGGGGGCTGCTGCGCCGCAGGTCGCTGTGGCTGGGCGCGTTCGTGCGCGGCGCGCGTCCCGACCGCCAACTCGCCGATGTGCTGGAGCGGTTCGAGCCGCGACTGGCCCCGTGGACCCGGTGCATGGCGTGCAACGGGCTGCTGGAGCCGGTCGGGAAGGGGGATGTCGAGCACCTGCTCCGGCCGGGGACGCGCCGCACGTACGACACGTTCATGCGCTGCGAGGACTGCGGGCGCGTCTACTGGCGCGGTGCGCACAGCGGGAGGCTGGAGCGCATCGTGTCGGCGGCCAGGCGCATCGCGGTCGTCGGGGTGGCGGCCGCGGTCATGGCCTTCGGCCTCGCCGGGTGCACCGACTCCGGCGGCGGCAACGGCACGGCGCCGTCCAGGGATTCCCAGGGGCGGATGCTGTCGCCGTTCACGGGCCTGCCCGCCGAACCCGCGCCCGTACTGGCCGTCAAGATCGACAATGTCGGGCCCTCGCGGCCGCACACCGGTCTCGGGGCGGCGGATCTCGTCTACGTGGAGCAGGTCGAGGCCGGGCAGACCCGGATCATGGCGGTGTTGTCGTCCAAGCTGCCCGAGAAGCTCGGCCCGGTGCGCAGCGCGCGCGAGTCGGACCTCGAGCTGCTGCGGCAGTTCGGGCAGCCCGCGCTCGCCTACTCGGGGGCCCAGTCGAAGCTGAACCCGCTGATCATGGGCGCTCCGGTGTACGCGCTGCCGCCGGGAAAGGCGCCCGAGGCGTACTTCCGGGACAGCGGGCGGGCCGCGCCGCACAACCTCTATCTGCGGCCGGAGCGGCTGCTGGACGCGGCGCCCGACGCGGACGACTCCGCGGACATCGGCTTCCGGTTCGGGTCCGCACCGGGTGGCGGGCGGCAGGTGACGGAGGAGGTCGTCCACTTCCCCGCGGCGCGGTTCGCCTTCACCTGGTCGCCGGAGGAACGCCGGTGGCGGGTGTCGATGGACGGGACGCCGATGACCACGACGGACGGTGGGCGGCTGACGGCGGCGACCGTGGTCGTGCAGCACGTCACCGTGCGGGCCTCGGAGTTCAGCGACCGGTGGGGCAGCGTCTCGCCGTACAGCGAGACCGTGGGTTCCGGTACGGCCGAGGTGCTGCGCGACGGCAAGGGCTACGACGCTCGGTGGAGCCGTCAGGACGCGAAGGACGGCACGGAGTTCACCACGCCGTCCGGGGAGCCGATGAACTTCGCGGAGGGTCCGGTCTGGGTGCTGCTGACCGGGCGCTGACCGGATGGGTGCGCCGGAGGCGAGTGCAGCGTGCGCGCATGCTTTGGCCTACGACTGCAGCGGGTAATCAACTGGTATGACGGTCAAGGGCGTTGATGTGGCTTCTTATCAGCCGACGGACTACAGCACGAAGGGGCTCGACTTCGTGTTCATCAAGATCACGGAGGGCAGGTCCTACACCAATCCGAAGTGGGTCGCGCAGCGGAAGACCGCGCGCGACGCCGGTCTGGTCACCGGCTTCTACCACTTCGGGCGGCCCGGCAGCATGAGCGCGCAGGCCGACTACTTCCTCTCGAAGATCAATCTGGTACGGGGCGACATGCTGGTCCTCGACTGGGAGGACACCGGCATATCGAACGGCCAGAAGGATGCGTGGATCAGGTACGTGCAGGGGAAGCGGCCGCACACCAGGGTGCTGCTGTACTGCAACCGCGACTTCTGGCTGAACCGGGACACGACTTCGTTCGCCGGGGACGGCCTGTGGATAGCCAACCACAACGGCAAGCCGGGCCAGCCGGGCATCAAGCACCCGTGGCGCTTCCACCAATACAAGACCTCTCCGCTGGACACGAACATCGGCAGGTTCGACGACCGCGACGCCCTGCGCGCGTGGGCCCGCTCCAAGTCCGGATGACCTGGAGCGGGCCGACGGGCGTCCGAGCGGGCCCGGGACTGGGACTGGATCCCGGACCGGCTACGGGGCCCGGCTAGCCGACCTGCTCGATCCGCGCGTTGCGGATCAGGTTCTTGCCGGGCTCACGGACCTCCTCGAAGGCCGCGTTGTTCAGGAGCGCACAGCTCCCGGAGACCGAGGTCACCTCCACCGTGGTCGACTTGTTGTTGTCGAGGTTGGTGACCTTGACCTGGCTCCCGACCGGGAGCTCGCTGCTGGAGGCTGCGGGGGCACCGCCCTCGCCGGAGAGCGTCACGGTCGACCCCTCGCAGACCACATCGCCTGCTGCCTGGTCGCCTTCCGCCTGGCCGGCTCCGGCTTCCTCACCGGCGCCCGCATCTTCACCGGCTCCGGCTTCCTCACCGGCGCCCGCCTCTTCACCGGCTCCGGCCTCCTGGCCGGCGCCCGCCTCCTGACCGGCTCCGGCCTCCTCACCGGCGCCCGCCTCTTCAGCGGCTCCGGCCTCCTCACCGGCCCCGGCCTCCTCGCCTGCGGCAGCGTCGCCGCCTCCGGCACAGCCAGCCGCCTCCTGCTGCAGCTGGATCTGCTTGATCACTTGTTGTCGGTTGGCGATCCGCGCGGCGGAGCCGGCATCGGCGTTCGCCTCCTGGTCGGCGATGAACTTCTCGTTGTTGCTCAGCGCCTTGGCCAGGCCGTCACAGGCGACAGAAGACTGGCCGGATGCGGACTGGCCCGCCTGGCTGGTTCCGGTCGCCACGATGGCGGCAGTACCGACCAGCGCGGCCGCGCTCACCGCTACGACGATCTTCTTCTGCCGGCTGACTGTTCTCTTCCGGGACACGCGCAACTCTCCTGTCCTCGATCGCGAACCACGGTCGGGGGGTCGAACCGTGTTGCTATGAAGAACGTGACCGAGCCGTAACATGCTCAGAATCGACAAAGAGATGAATCGATCCGGGTCGGATTCCGTTACGTTCGACTGCGCATCCCGCTTATCCAAGGGACCATGGATGCAGTGCGGCGATGAGGATGGGCTGCCTAGAGAGGTGCCCGGGATGAGACAGACCGATCCTCGGAGGGCCGGGCTCCGCCGGAGCGCTCCGATTGCTGCCCCGGAGCCTTCGGCGCCCGGGGGGCTGCTCGACGTCCTGGGCGTCGCCGCCGTCGTCCTGGACTCCGAGGGCAGGATCGCGCTGTGGAGCCCCGCCGCCGAGCAGCTGTTCGGCTACACCTCGGACGAGGCCCTTGGCCGCTCCGCCGCCAAGCTGCTGGTGCAACCGGAACACGTACCGCTGGTCAAGGAGCTCTTCCAGCAGGTGCTGGCGGGCGCCAGCTGGGCGGGCGGATTCCCGATCCGGGTCAAGGACGGCAGCATCCGGATGTTCGAGTTCCGGAACATGCGGATGCAGGACCAGCAGCGGAACGTCTACGCGCTGGGCATCGCCACCGACCAGGAGGCCCTGCGGACGGTCGAGACCGATGTGGCGCTGTCCATGCGGCTGATCTCCCAGTCGCCGATCGGCCTCGCGGTGCTGGACACCGACCTGCGGTACGCGCTGGTCAATCCCGCCCTGGAGCGCATCAACGGACTGCCGGCCTCCGAACACCTCGGCCGGCACGTGGCGGAGGCCCTGCCGTTCCTCGACATCGCGGCCATCGAGTCGGCCTCGCGCCAGGTGCTCGCCACCGGCGAGCCCCTGCTGGACCAGTTCGCGATCGGCCGCACCCCCGGGGACCCCGGACAGGACCGCGCCTGGTCGGTGTCCTACTTCCGGCTCGAGGACACCGGCGGCAAGGTGCTGGGCATCGCGATCTCGGTGATCGATGTCACAGAGAGGCACCAGGCCACCGCCGAGATGATCCGGGCGCGGCGGCGGCTCGCCATGATCGCCGACGCGGGCGTCCGCATCGGCACCACGCTCGATCTGCCGCACACCGCCCGCGAGCTGGCCGGGATCGTCGTGCCCGACCTCGCCGATCTGGCCGCAGTGGACGTGCTGGACGCCATCCTCGACGAGCGGCAGACGGGCGCGGTTCCGGCCAACGGGGGCGGGCCCGCGGTCTTCCGCGCACTCGCGGTGAAGGCCGCCTACCGCACCGAGGCGTCGCGCGCGCCCGACCCGGCGGGCAACGTCGCGCGCTACGCGCCCGACCGTCTGATCACCCAGGTCGTGAACACCGGGCGCCCCATCCTCGTGCCGCACGTGGACGACGAGGCGCTGCGCCGTATCGCGCGGGACGACGACGCCGCCGCGCTGCTCGCCCGCGCCGGAGCGCACTCGTACCTGGGGGTGCCGCTGACCGCGCGGGGCAGCGTGATCGGCACGCTGAGCCTGATACGGGCCCGCACCCAGGCGCCCTTCGACGAGGACGACCAGCTCCTCGCCTCCGAGCTGGCCGCCCGGGCGGCCATCAGCATCGACAACGCCCGGCTGTACCGGAGCGAGCGCCGCAACGTCCTCGCCCTGCAGCGCAGCCTGCTCCCCCGGCGGCCCCCGCGCCAGCCCGGTCTGGAGATCGCCTACCGCTACCAGCCCGCGGGGTCGACGCACGAAGTCGGCGGTGACTGGTTCGACGTGCTGCCGCTGTCCGGGGACAAGACGGCGCTGGTGGTCGGCGATGTGATGGGCAGCGGCATCACGGCCGCGGCGACCATGGGCCAGCTGCGTACGGCGACCCGGACCCTCACCGCCCTCGACCTCGAGCCGGAGGCGGTGATCGGCCATCTCGACGACGTCGCCACCAGCCTCGAGCAGACCTTCGCCACCTGCCTCTACGCCAGCTTCGACCCGCACGCGAGCCGGTGCCGGATCTCCAACGCGGGGCACCTGCCGCCGATCGTGGTCTTCCCGGACGGCAAGGCCCACCTCCTGGACATCCCGACCGGAGTGCCGCTGGGTGTCGGCGGCGTCCCCTTCACGACCGCCGACATCGATCTGACCCCCGGCAGCCGTGTGGTTCTCTACACGGACGGCCTGGTCGAGACGCGGGACGAGCCGATAGACGAGCGCCTGAGCGCCCTGCTGCGGATGCTCAGCGGGCCGCGGCGCTCGTTGGAGCGGACCTGCGACCTGCTGCTGCACTCGCTGCGCGACCCCGACGGTCACGACGACGTCGCCCTGCTCATCGCCGAGGTCAAGCCAGACTGAGCCCCGCCGCTCCAACCGAGTTCAGGCTTCTCGGGCCCCTGCGCCCTGCCCTGGGGAAGCAGGTGCGCCATCCCTTCAAGAAATTGACGTGCTCAACTCATTGACGGCGATTCTGTCTTCACTTAAACCATCCTGAGAGCGCTCTCAAAATCCCCACTCCTCCCCTCTCAGGAGGCAACCCCCATGAGCACGAGCAGCATCACCGCGGCGCAACCCCGCACGCCGCGCCGCAAGCGCAGAGCCGTACTCGCCGCCCTGTCCGCCGCCGCCCTCGCACTCGCCGGGCTCGCCACGGGCCTCACGGCGGCACCGGCGCACGGCGACGTACCGCCCGCGCCCGGCTGGAACCTGCAGTGGAGCGACGACTTCACCGGTCCGAACCGGTCCCTGCCCTCGTCCGCGAACTGGCAGATCGACACCGGGCATTCGTACCCCGGCGGCCCCGCCAACTGGGGCACGGGCGAGATCCAGAACTACACCTCGTCCCCCGACAACGTCAGCCTCGACGGCTCGGGCAACCTCCGCATCACCCCGCTCCGCGACGGCGCGGGGAACTGGACCTCGTCCCGCATCGAGACCCAGCGTGCCGACTTCAAGGCGCCCGCGGGCGGCACCCTGCGGATCGAGGGCCGCATCCAGATGCCGAACGTCACCGGCAACGCGGCCCTCGGCTACTGGCCCGCCTTCTGGGCGCTGGGCTCCCCCTACCGGGGCAACTACTGGAACTGGCCGGGCATCGGCGAGTTCGACATCATGGAGAACGTCAACGGGATCAATTCCGTCTGGGGCGTGCTGCACTGCGGCGTCAACCCCGGCGGCCCGTGCAACGAGACCAGCGGCATCGCCAACAACCGGGCCTGCCCCGGGGCCAGTTGCCAGTCGGCGTTCCACACCTACCGCTTCGAGTGGGACCGCAGCGTCACGCCGAACGTCCTGCGCTGGTACGTGGACGACCAGCTCTTCCACAGCGTCGACCAGAACCGCGTCGGCGCCGAGACCTGGGCCAACATGACGGACCACGCGGGCTACTTCATTCTGCTCAACGTCGCCATCGGCGGCGCCTTCCCGGACGCTCTCGCCGGCAAGACGCCGACCCCGGACACGGTCCCGGGGCGGTCCATGCTCGTCGACTACGTCTCCGTCTGGACGCGCGGCGGAGGCGGCAACCCGACGGACCCGCCCACCGACCCGCCCGGTGACGGCTCGTCCACGCTCAACCTCCGCTCCGGCGGCACGCTCGGCACGGCGGACGGCTCCGCGTCGTCGGTGACGCTCGCCTCGGCGGGCGGTGCCAATTACGACGGAACTCCGCACAACCCGCAGACCTTCACCTCCTCCGGGATCACCAGGAAGTACGACGGCGGCTCCACGCAGTTCGACCTGTTCGTGGACGCCGGGACGACCGTCGCCAACGGGCAGCAGGTCAGGGTCAGTTACGACCGTACGGGCGACGGCACCTGGGACCGGACGGAGACGTACCAGTACTTCGCCACCGATCCGGTCTCCGGATACGAGCACTACACGCAGGCGAAGGGCATGAAGTCGGCCACCGGATCGCACGGCGACCTGGTGAACGGCAAGGTCCGGGTCGAGGTCTGGAGCGCCATCGGCAGCGGCTCCAGCACGCTCGGCACCGGCAACCAGTCCGTCGTCCGCATCCCGTACGCCTGACGGGAGGGAGGGCCGATGCGACGTATCCTCGCGGCAGTCTCGGCCGCCGGCTTAGCTCTGGTCGCGGGGGCCGCCGACCATGGCACCGCGGCCGGCCGGGCCGGGCACGCCGGGCACGCGGCCGCCCACGCCGGGCACGCGTACCACTTCACCACCGCCCAGAAGGCGGCCATCGCCAGGCAGGCGGCCGCTCCGCTGCGCGGCAGCGAGTTCCGCGCCGACTGCTTCTCCAGCCACCGCCGGGGCGACGACCCGATCGTCTTCCCCGGGCAGGCGGGCCGGTCCCACATCCACGAGTTCTATGGCAACCACACCGCAGGCGCGTCCTCCACGCTGGAGTCGCTGAGCTCGGGCACCACCAACTGCACCCCGAAGACCGACCTGTCCTCGTACTGGACCCCGACCCTCTACCAGAACGGAGTTCCCGTGGCCCCCGAGCGGGTCACCGTGTACTACCAGGGCATCACCGACCACACCCGCGCCGTCCCGCACCCGCGCGGCCTGCGCTACGTCGTCGGCAACGCGCTCGCCGCGAGCCCCGACGACAATCCGGCCGCCCGCTGGTCCTGCGTGGGCCGGCCCGAGTCGAGCCGGGACTTCATGACCTGTCCGCCCGGCACGAAACTGGAGAACTACCTGGACTTCCCGACCTGTTGGGACGGCAAGAACCTGGACAGCCCCAACCACCGCGACCACATGGCGTACGCCACGGGGCAGACCTGCCCCTCGAGCCATCCCGTCGTCGTACCGCGCCTCGAGCTGCTGATCACCTGGCCGGTCAGCGGCGGCGGGCTGACCCTGGCGGGCACCCGTGACGGCGCGAACGTGACCACGGCGCCGGGCTACACCTTCCACGGCGACTTCTTCAACGCGTGGGACGCCGCGGAGCTCGGCCGCCGGGTCACGGACTGCATCAACGCCGGCTACATCTGCGGCACCGACGGCAGACCGATCGAGCAGTAGCACCGGCACCGACCGAACAGGAGAGGAGGTCAGGGCGCGGGGGCGCCGTGCCAGATCGTCGTCGCGTTGCAGAACTCGCGGATGCCGTGGCCGGCCAGCTCGCGCCCGTAGCCCGACCGCTTCACACCCCCGAACGGGAACCCGGGGTGTGAGGCGGTCATGCCGTTGAAGTAGACGCCTCCGGCCTCCAGGTCCCGCGCGCAGCGCTCCTGCTCGGCCGCGTCCCGGGTCCAGACGTTGGAGCTCAGGCCGAACGGGGTGTCGTTGGCGACCTGGACCGCCTCGTCCAGGTCCGCGACCCGGTAGAGCGTGGCCACAGGCCCGAACGCCTCCTCGTAGTGGATGCGCATCTGAGGAGTGACGTCGGCCAGCACCGTGGGTTCGTAGAACCAGCCCGCCGTCCGCTCCTCCGGCCGGTCGCCGCCGCACAGGACCGTGGCGCCGCGCCCCCGGGCGTCGTCGACCAGCTCCTCCAGGGAGCGCCGGCCCTGCTCGCTGGAGAGCGGTCCCACGTCGGTGGACTCCTCCATCGGGTCGCCGACCGCCAGCGCTGACATGGACTGGACGAAGCGCGAGGCGAAGGCGTCGTAGATGTCGGTGTGCACGATGAAGCGCTTGGCGGCGATGCAGGACTGCCCGTTGTTCTGCACGCGGGCGGTGACGGCGGTCGGCACGGCCCGGTCGAGATCGGCCGAGGGCAGGACCAGGAACGGGTCGCTGCCGCCCAGCTCGAGGACGGTTTTCTTGATCACATCCCCCGCGATGGAGGCGACGGCGCGGCCCGCCGGCTCGCTGCCGGTGAGGGTGGCGGCGGCGACCCGGGGATCGCGCAGAATGTCCGCGACCGCGTCGGAGCCGACCAGCAGCGTCTGGAAGCAGCCCTCGGGGTAGCCCGCCCTGCGGAACAGGTCCTCCAGGTAGAGCGCGGTCTGCGGGACGTTCGAGGCGTGCTTGAGGAGCCCGACGTTCCCGGCCATCAGGTTGGGCGCGGCGAACCGTACGACCTGCCAGAGCGGGAAGTTCCACGGCATGATCGCGAGGACCGGTCCGATGGGGCGGTAGCGCACGATGGCCTGGGAGCCGCCGGAGTCCTCGACGTCGGCGGACCGCGGGCGCTCGTCGGCGAGCTGTTCCTCGGCGTGGTCCGCGTACCAGCGCATGGCCTTGACGCACTTGGCGGCCTCGGCGCGCGCCGCGTTCAGGGTCTTGCCCATCTCGAGGGTCATGGTGCGGGCGATGTCGTCCCGGTCCGCCTCGAGCAGTTCCGCCGCGTCGCGCATCAGCTCGGCCCGGCGGGCGAATGACGTCACCCGGTGCTCGCGGAACGCCCGCTGGGCGCGGTCCAGCCGGGTGTCGATCTCCTCGCTGCCGAGTGCGTCGAAGGTCTTGAGCGTTTCCCCGGTGGTGGGGTTGACAGTCGCGATCGGCACGGGAATCCCTCCTCGGCAGGCGTGACGGCAGCCGGGTACGACAGCGGTGTGCTTAACGCAGCGGGTGACCCGCTCATTCGTTTCTACTCCCGCGCCGGGGGTTCCGCTTCCGCAGCGGGTTCCGCTTCCGCGGCGAGCCTGGGGATGATGCCGCCCGCGAGCACCGTCTCGCGCTGGCGCGGCGAGAGCCGGTGGTGCACGGCGTAGTCCTCGCCCCTGGTGGTGTTGTGCACCCGCAGGGCGGGCGCGGCGTCCGGGGCGAGTGCGGTGCGCAGGCCGTCCAGGCGCAGCAGGTCACCGGCCGCGATCCGGTCCCAGTCGGCGGGGTCGTCGAATTCGAGGGCCAGGACGCCGAAGTTCGCGAGGTTCTGCCAGTGGATGCGGGCGAAGGACCTGGCGATGACGGCCCGCAGGCCCAGATGGCGCGGGGTGATCGCGGCGTGCTCCCGGGACGAGCCCTGCCCGTAGTTGTCGCCGCCGACGACGAAGTGTGCGGCGCCCTTCCCCGTCCCGGCGGCCCGCCGGGGGTATTCGGGGTCGAGCCGGGTGAAGGTGAACTCGGCGAGTTTCGGGATGTTGGAGCGGTACGGGAGAGCCTTGGCGCCCGCGGGGGAGATCTCGTCGGTGGAGACGTTGTCGCCGGCCTTCAGCAGGACGGGGCCTTCGAGGGCGTCGGGCAGGGGGTCCAGGTCGGGGAGTGCGGAGATGTTGGGGCCGCGCTCGAGCGGGAGGCCGGAGGCCACCTCCGGTGGCGGGGGCGGCTCGAGGGACGCCGTGTTGACCGCGGCCTCCTCGGGGAGGGCGAGCTCTGGAGGCTGCACCCCCTCGCGGGCGGCCCATTCGCGAGGGTCGGTGATCACGCCGGTGAGCGCGGAGGCGGCGGCGGTCTCCGGGGAGCACAGCCAGACGGCGTCCTCCTCGGTGCCGGAGCGGCCGGGGAAGTTGCGCGGGAAGGTGCGCAGTGAGTTGCGTCCCGCGGCGGGCGCCTGGCCCATGCCGATGCAGCCCAGGCACCCGGCCTGGTGAATCCGGGCGCCAGCGGCGATCAGGTCGAAAGTGGCGCCCATCCGGGTCAGGTCCTGGAGGATCTCCCGGGAGGTCGGGTTGACGTCGAAGCTCACCCCCGGGGCCGTCTGGCGCCCTTTGACCATGGCGGCGGTGATCGCGAAATCGCGCAGGCCCGGGTTGGCGGAGGACCCGACGACGGCCTGGGACACGGGCTCGCCGGCCACGTCCCGTACGGGCACGACGTTGCCGGGCGAGCTGGGCCTGGCGATCAGCGGCTCCAGGGCGGAGAGGTCGATCTCCTCGTCCAGGTCGTAGCGGGCGCCCGGCTCCGCGGTGATCTCGGTGAAGTCCTCCTCCCGGCCTTCGGCACGCAGGAAGGTCCGTACGGCGTCGTCGGCGGGGAACACGGTGGCGGTGGCGCCGAGCTCGGCGCCCATGTTGGCGATGACGTGCCGGTCCATGGCCGTGAGGCTCGCCAGGCCCGGGCCGTGGTACTCCAGGATCCGGTCGAGGGCGCCCTTCACGCCGTGCCGCCGCAGCATCTCCAGGATGACGTCCTTGGCGCTGACGTAAGGGGGCAGCTCGCCCGTGAGCCGAACCCCCCAGATGTGCGGCATCCGCAGGTGGAGGGGGTGTCCGGCCATGGCGAGCGCCACTTCGAGGCCGCCGACGCCTACGGCGAGCATGCCGAGCGAGCCCGCGGCGCAGGTGTGGGAGTCGGAGCCGGCGAGGGTCTTGCCGGGGATGCCGAAGCGCTGCATGTGGGTGGGGTGCGAGACGCCGTTGCCGGGCTTGGAGTACCAGAGCCCGAAGCGCCGGGCGCCGGACCTGAGGAAGATGTGGTCCTCGGCGTTGCGCTCGTCGGCCTGCAGGATGTTGTGGTCGACGTACTGGACGCTCACCTCGGTCCGCACCCGGTCCAGGCCCAGCGCCTCCAGCTCCTGCATGACCAGGGTGCCGGTGGCGTCCTGGGTGAGGGTCTGGTCGACGCGCAGCCCGATCTCCTCGCCCGGCTCCATCCGGCCGGCCACGAGGTGGGCGGCGATGAGCCGGTGCGCCACGGAGCCGGCAGCGCGGAGGCCGTCCGCCTCCGCGCTGTGCCCCGTACCGGGCCTGGCGCCGGTATCGGTGTCCGCGCGCGCCATACACCGCCTCCGCGGTCAGAAGGTCCAGCGCAGGACGGCACCGAGCCCGCCCGCGGGCCCCGGCATCCCCTCCGGGACCAGCAGCAGCTCGGCGTCGGCCACCGCGGCCGATCGCATCAGCGCGTCGTCCGCGCGCGCCCGCTCGGGCTTGGCGACGCCCATCGCCTGGGTTTCGGAGCGCTGCACGGCGATCTGGTCGGGCTCGGGGCCGATCCACACGTCGCGGCCCGCGTCCGAAGCGGCCTGGCCCAGCAGCAGCGTGGCCACCTGGTGGGAGCGGGCGGCGTTCACCACGGCGGGGACTCCCTCCGCGGCCTCTCCGGGGCCGGTGTCGACGGGCCCGGCCCGGTGCTCGCCCGGACGCCCGCGGCCGATGCGGAAGCGCTCCAGGGCGCCTTCCAGACGTGTGCGCGCCTGCTTCTCGCGGACCTCGGCGATCCGCCGGTCGAGCTGGCCGTCGGCGGAGGACCTGTTGCCGCGCTCGACCTCGACGGCGACCGCCTGGACCTGCTCGGGCAGCTCGTTGTGCACGGCCCTGCGCTCGCGCGGGTCGCCGACCAGGACGAGCACCTCCGCGCCGCTCTCCGGCCAGCGCCGGGCGATCTCGGTGGCGATGAACTCGGCGTTCTCGTTCCAGATGTTCTCGGTCTTGTTCCGGTAGTGCCACTCGTACCGGTCCTCGGGGAGGCTGCGGTGGTTGCGCCACTCCCTGCCCTCCGCACGGCCCACGGGCTCGCGCCGGTAGGCGTCGCGGAGCTCCAGATCCGCGCCGGTGCGGTCGATGTACGCGATCAGGCACGGCGGCAGGTCGTCGAGGAGACCCGGCAGCGGTGCGATGTGCGGCAGAGTCGACCAGGCGGCCTCGCCGACGATCGGGGAACGGGCGAGCGGGATGTCGAGGACGACCTCGGCGCCCGCTGCGAAGAGCGCCCGGCCCGGGGGCGACCCGGCCACGGGCTCGTCGGCGAGCCTCTTCATCACCGCCCTGGTGGTATAGGCGTCGGCGCCGGCGTCGATGAGCTGGCCGGCGATGGCACGCTCACGGAGCCTCTGCTGTGCCGGCGCGTCCTCGGTCGCGCGCGTGGTGTCGATGTACACCGAGGCCCATGGGCCCGGACGGTCGAAGAGCGGCTTGAGAAAACCGAGTTCCATGATCTCCCCCAGGCTCGGGGACAAATGAGTACTACCAGACTAGGACGATGCACCCGCAGTGCCGCCCTTGCGGAGAAAACGCCGCAACCGTTCCAGCGGCCAGGTGTTGATCACATCCTCCGCGGTGAGCCAGCCCCGCTGCGCCGTGCCCACCCCGTAACGCAGGTACTCCAGGTGCAGCGGCGAGTGGGCGTCGGTGTTCACGGCGAACTTCACGCCGTGCCGCTTGGCGCGCAGGATGTGCTCGTCCGACAGGTCGAGGCGGTCGGGGTGGGCGTTGATCTCCAGTGCCGTCCCGGTGCGGGCACAGGCGGCGAAGACCGCGTCGAGGTCCACGTCGAGGCCGGGGCGCTTGCCGATGATCCGGGTGGTGGGGTGGCCGATGATGTTGACTGCGGGGTTCTCGCAGGCGGTGAGGAACCGCCGGGTGAGGGCGTCCCGTCCTTGGTTGAAGTGCGAGTGGACGGACGCCACGCAGAGGTCGAAGTCCTGGAGGAACTCCTGCGGCCAGTCAACGTTTCCCTCCGGGTCGATGTTGAGCTCAGTGCCGTGCAGCAGGCGCATCTTCCGATGCCTGCCGTCGAGTTCGCGTACCCGTGTCCGCTGGGCCAACACTTTCTCGTCGGTCATCCGCTGCATGTAGAGGTTGGGGGCGTGGTCGGTGATCGCGTAGTACCGCAGGCCCCGCCGCGCGGCCGCCTCGACCATCTCGTCCAGCGTCGCGAGGCCGTCGGTAAGGCTGGTGTGGGTGTGCAGGTCGCCCCGGATGTCCGCCTCGGTCACCAGGTCCGGCAGCTCGCCGCGCAGTCCCGCGGCGACCTCGCCGCGGTCCTCGCGCAGCGTCGGCGGGATCCAGGGCAGGCCGAGCCGGGCGTAGACCTCCTCCTCGGTCTCGGAGACGATCTTCTTTCCGCTCTTGGCGTGGAAGAGGCCGTACTCGGAGAGTTTGAGCTTGTTGTGCACCGCCATCTCGCGGGTGCGGATGTTGTGCGCCTTGGAGCCGGTGAAGTACTGCAGGCCCGCTCCCCAGGAGTCGGGCGGCACGACCCGCAGGTCGACCTGGAGGCCCTTGGTGGTGCGGACGGAGGTCTTCTTCGCGCCGTGGGCGATGACCTCGGCGGTGTCCCGCAGCCGGGTGAAGGCGTCCATGAACGGCTCGGAGCGGCCCGCCGCGACGAGGATGTCCACGTCCCCGATGGTCTCGCGCATCCGGCGGAGAGAACCGGCGTACGTACAGCTCTCGCAGCCGGCGATCTCCGACAGCTCGGCCACGATCTCCTCGGCGACCTCCATCGCGGCGTTGATCGGCACCCGGTCGCCCGCGGCCTGCATCAGCCCGATGCCGTGCAGGATGTTCTCCTCGGTCCGCGGGCCGAAGCCCTTGAGGTCGCGCAGCCGCTCCTCGTGGATGGCGTCGAGGAGCTCGGGCACCGAGGAGATGTGCAGGTCCTCGTAGAGGGTCATGGCCTTCTTGGGGCCGAGGGTGGGGATGGCCATGAGCTGGCGTACGCCCGCGGGGATACGGGACCTGACTTCCTCGACGGCGGGCATCGTGCCGGTGTGCAGGTACTCGATCACCTTGTCCGCGATGGACTTTCCGACGTTGGGGATCTCGCGGAGTCCTTCGGCGTCGAGCTTCGAGACGTCGGCGTGGTAGCCGCCTATGGCGCGTGCGGCCTTCTCGTAGGCGCGGGCCTTGAACGCGTCTCCGCCGGTGATCAGGACGAGGTCCGCATACTCCTGAAGCAGCGCCTCGACCTCTTCGTTGCGCCGGACCACACCGCCATTTTAGTTCGGGCCCGCGCCGCGGGCTCTCCCGCGGCGCGGGCCCGGACCCCGGGTCCCGCACGGCACCTCACATGGCCAGGTGCGCCCGGAGGTGCGTGACCTCCTCGATCTCCACGCCCGCTTTCGCCAGCAGCTGGCGCGCCAGGTCGTTCAGCGCCCTCGCGGCCGCGATCTCCTCGCCGACCCGTGGCTGTTCCGGGTCGTCGGGGTGCTTGTTGGCCCGCCCGTGCGCCCGCAGTTCCGTACCGTCCTGGAGTCTCAGAAGGGCGGCAGCCTCGGTCTTCGTGTCGACCTCGCGGAACTCCATGTCGACGTGCCATCCGACCGTGGTTTCCATGGCTTTCACCTCCAGCGTCACCTTCCAGAATGCGCCTTGAAATGGTCGAGGAACCAGTCCCGTGCGAGGTCGGAGACGGCGTCCAGCGCCCCGGGTTCCTCGAAGAGATGGGTGGCTCCCGGGATGACCGCGAGCCGGTTCTCACACATCATCCGGGACTGCGCCTGGCGGTTGAGGTCGACCACGGTCTCGTCCCGGCCGCCGACGATGAGCAGCGTGGGGGCCCGTACGTCACCGAGCTTCGGCCCGGCGAGGTCGGGCCTGCCGCCCCGGGAGACCACGGCGGCGATGCCGTTGCCCTCGGCGCTGCCTTCCGCTGCGGCCCAGAGCGCCGCGGCCGCGCCTGTGCTCGCCCCGAAGTAGCCCACCGGGACGCGCTGCTCGCGGCGCAGCACGCGGGTCGCTTCCGCCAGCCTGCGGGCCAGCGTCTCGACGTCGAAGACGTTGGCCCGGTCGAGCTCCTCGTCGGGGGTGAGCAGGTCGAAGAGGAGGGTTCCGAGGCCCGCCTCGTTCAGCGCCGTCGCGACGGCGCGGTTGCGCGGGCTGTGCCGGCTGCTGCCGCTGCCGTGCGCGAAGGCGACGATGCCCGGCGCGCCCGCGGGGACGCGGAGGTCGCCCGGCAGCCGGACCCGGTCCGACGGCACGGGAATCTCCACTTCCCTCCGGATCTCGGTCTCCGGGGGATCGGCAGGGTCGGAGGGGTACGCGGGCTCCACCGGGTCGTGGGGCCGTGCCGGGACGGTGTTCTGGGCCAGCAGGTCGACGACTTCCGAGTCCGGCGTCTGCGAGAAGTCCTCGTACCACTCCCCCACCGCGAAGAACGCCGCGGGCGTGGACAGGCACACCAGTTCGTCCACCTCGACGCGCAGGGCGGCCGCGGCGTCGGGCGGCGCCACGGGTACGGCGAGCACGACCTTGGCCGCCCCCTGGGCCCGCGCCACCCGGCAGGCCACGGACGCGGTCGCGCCGGTCGCGATGCCGTCGTCCACCACGATGGCCGTACGGTCTTCGACCGGGACCCGCTCGCGGCCGCGGCGGAACCGCTCGGCCTGCCGCCGGAGTTCCGCCTCCTCGGTGCGCTCGACCGCCGCGAGCGCCGCGTCGTCGGCTCTGCTCATCGCGACGATGTGCTCGTGCACGAGCCGCACCCCGCCCTCGCCGATGGCGCCGAAGCCGAGCTCACGGTGGGAGGGGACGCCGAGCTTGCGGACCAGGATGACGTCCAGCGGGGCGCCGAGGGCCCGAGCGACCTGATACGCCACGGGGACTCCGCCGCGCGGCAGTCCGAGGACGACGGGATTCTCGTTCCTGAGGTGCTCCAGCTGCGCGGCCAGCAGGCGGCCCGCCTCAGCACGGTCGGCGAACATGATCCACCCCCAGTCCGGGGAGACGCGGAACCCCGCAGGACTGGCTACATCCCTGACACTCCGACTCCATCCCAAAACGACCGAACATGCAAACGGCTGCCGATGCCATCGGGCCGCGGGCCGGATCAGGCGTCCAGCGCCGCCCGCACCCGGGCCGCGACCTCCTCCGCCTGCGCCTCGTCGGCGTAGCGGGTGCGCGGCCAGAAGAAGCCGCGCAGCCCGTCCTTGCGGTTGCGCGGTACGACGTGCACGTGGAAGTGCGGTACGGACTGGCTGACCCGGTTGTTCGCTGCCACGAAGGACCCGGCGGCAGCCATGGCCCGCTCCACGGCTCCCGCGATCTGCTGCACCCGGCTGAAGAACGGCCCCACGTCGGACGCCGGGAGATCGGCGAGCGTCTCGAAGTGCCGCCGGGGCACCACCAGCACATGGCCGGGGAACAGCGGCCGCGCGTCGAGGAACGCCACCACCGTCCCGTCCTCGAAGACCCGGTGGCTCGCCACCTCGCCGGCGACGATCGCGCAGAACCGGCAGTTCTCTGCTCCAGTCACCCCTGTCATCCCTCCAGTCAACTATCCACCGGTCCACGGCGCCGCCAGGCCCTGTCCGGGCGATTACGGGCGGACCAGGCGTCGTCCGGTGCTGGGGGTACCCCCACCCAGCGGTAGTCCCCCTGGGCCTGGCGGCCCGGGAGGTGCCCCCAGGGGGAGCATCGCAAGGCGGTGGGGGTCCCCCCGGACGGAGTCTGGGGAAGATCGTCCTCGTACTGGGCGCTGCTGTCGATATGCCGCTGGCACGGCGTGGCGGACGACTCCGGCAACGCAGCTGGAGGCACCTCCCAGGCGAAGCTCTGCGGGAGCCGTACCGGGCGGCGAAGGGGCCGTTCGTGATCGCCCGGACAGGGCCTGGCTAGCCGGAAGGACGGCCGCGGAGCACCCTGGAGGCATGGAGAACGCCCCGAACACGCCCGAGCCGGACTTCCCGGTCGTCGTGGCCCCGTTCGAGACCGACAGCCGGTACCGCCTGGTCCATCTGCAGGGTCTCGGCTGGGAGCCCCTGGAGCGCGAGGAGTTCGAACCGCGGGTGCGGCAGGTCTTCCCCGGTCTCGACCTGGGCGACCCCGAGCAGGTCTACTGGGCCGACCGGCCCGGCGAGTGGCCGGCCTGGCACCCGGGCGAGGCGTGAGCGGCCCCCCGGGAGCCGCCGACCGGGAGCGCGCCCGGGAACGGGCCCGGCAGGAGGCCGGGGAGCTGTCCGCGGAGGGGGTCCGCCGTATCGCTCTCACCTGGGTGGACAACGCGGGCATCACCCGTGCCAAGGCCCTGCCCACCGCGCGGCTCGCGCAGGCGGCCCGCTGGGGCATCGGCATGTCCCCGGTCTTCGACGTCTATCTCGTCGACGACTCGGCGACGACCAGCCGCCACATCGGCGGCCCCGGCGGCGACCTGCGGCTCTTCCCCGACCTCGACCGGCTGACCCCGCTGGCCGGGCAGCCCGGTTGGGCCTGGGCCCCGGTCGACCGGTACGACCAGCAGGGCGTCCCGCACCCGGGGTGCCAGCGGCTCTTCGCACGGCGCATGGCAGGCCTGGCCTCGGCGCGCGGTCTTGAGCTGCGCATGGGCTTCGAGACGGAGTGGGTCATCGCGCGCGGCGAGACCGCGGTCGCAGGGGCGGGAGCGGAGCTGCGCTACCCGACCGGCGGCCCGGCCTACGGCATGACCCGCATCGTCGAGCTCTCCGAGTACGTCGGCGGCGTCCTGGACGCTCTCGTCGCGCAGCGCATCGACGTGATGCAGATCCATCCCGAGTACGCGCCGGGGCAGTTCGAGGTGTCCGTCGTGCCCGCGGACCCGGTCGGCGCGGCCGATCTCGCCGTGCTGGTACGGGAGACGGTCCGCGCGGTGTCCGTACGGCACGGGCTCGCCTCCTCGTTCGCCCCGGCCGTGGAGCCCGGCATGGTCGGCAACGGCGGCCATCTGCACCTGAGTCTGTGGCAGGAGGGCCGGAACCTGTGCCGGGGCGGCGAGGGTCCGTACGGGATGACGCCGGTCGCCGAGGCGTTCCTCGCCGGGGTGCTCCGCGAGCTGCCCGCGCTGCTCGCCGTCGGCGCGCCCTCCCCCGCGAGCTATCTGCGGCTCGAACCCTCCCGCTGGGCCGGGGTGTTCCAGTGCTGGGGCCTGGAGAACCGCGAGGCCGCGATCCGCTTCATCACCGGCGCCCCGGACGACCCCGGGGGCGCGAACGCGGAGATCAAGTGCTTCGACGCGGCCGGCAACCCGTATCTGGTCACGGGCGCGGTGATCGCCGCGGGGCTGGCAGGTCTGGACGCGGGGCTCTCGCTGCCGCCGCCCGTGGCGGGCGACCCGGCGCACGAGGGCAGGGAGGCCCGGCTGCCCACCTCGCTGCCGGAGGCGCTGCGGCACTTCGAAGGTTCCGCGGTGCTGCGCGAGGCGCTGGGCGATCCGCTCTTCGAGGCCGTCGCAGCGGTGCGGCGCGCGGAGGCGGCCCTGTTCGAGGGGGCCGGTCCGCAGGACATCGCGGCCGCCACCCGGTGGAGGTACTGAGCGTTGGACGGGGCGGGTGAGACCGCTGGGGCGGGGGCGCACTCGGCGGGGGCGGCGCGCCCGGCGGGGGCGGGCCGTGAGTCCGCGGGGGCAGCGGCACCGCGGCTGCCGCCCCTGGTGGATCACCACTGCCACGGCGTGGCCCGCTCCGCCCTGGACGCCGCCGCCTTCGAGTCCTTCCTCACGGAGTCCGACGCTCCCGCGGCACCCGGCACGACCTCCTTCGACACCCAGCTGGGCTTCGCGATGCGCCGCTGGTGCCCGCCGCTGCTCGGCCTCGAACCGCACTGCCCGCCCGCGCACTATCTCGCCCGGCGGCGCGAGCTGGGCCCGGCCGTGGTCACCCGGCGGCTGCTGCGGGCCACCGGGATCGCCGTCTATCTGGTGGACACGGGACCGCGCGGCGGTCCGGGTCCAGGTCCCGGTCCCGGCCCGGGTGATCTGACGCCCGCTCAGGAACTTGCCGCGCTGGGCGGCGCCACGGCGCGCGAGATCGTACGCCTGGAGCTGCTGGCCGAGGACGCCGCCGACGCCACCCGTACCGCCGAGTCCTTCCTCGACGGCCTGGCGGAGGCGGTGCGCGGTGCCGCGCGGACGGCGGCGGGCTTCAAGTCGGTGATCGCGTACCGGTACGGGCTGGACTTCGCGCCGGGCCCGCCGGGCCCCGGCGAGGTGCGCGAGGCGGCCCGGCGCTGGCTCGCAGGACGCGCGCCGGGCGGGCGGCTGACCGACCCCGTCCTGCTGCGCCACCTCCTGTGGTCGGCCGCCGGGACCGGGCTGCCGCTCCAGCTCCACACCGGCTTCGGCGACCCGGACGTGACCCTGCACCGCGCCGATCCGCTGCTGCTGACCGACTTCGTCCGCGCCGTACGCCCCACCGGCTGCCCGCTGATCCTGCTGCACGGCTACCCGTACCACCGGAGCGCCGCGTACCTGGCGAGCGCCTACCCGCATGTGTACGCCGATGTGGGCCTGGCGCTGAGCCACGCCGGAGCGCGGGCCGGGGCCGTCCTCGCCGAGGTGCTCGAGCTGGTCCCCTTCGGCAAGCTGCTGTTCTCCACCGACGCCTACGGCCTGCCCGAGTTGTACGTGGTGGGCGCGCGGCTCTTCCGCGAGGCGCTGACCGGGCTGCTGGCCGGCTGGACCGCAGCGGGCGCCTGGTCACACGGGGACGCGGCGCGGGTGGCGGCCATGATCTGCGCGGACAACGCCCGCCGCGTGTACCGGCTGGAAATGTGACGGACGGCATTACCCCTCATGGGCATTGAGCAAACCTCGCACGCCGCGCGTGTGTGAGGGTGAAGAATCAGCGCTCGGGGGACCCCCTCGACCGCATGTGAGCTAGAGCCCGGAAGAACCGGAAGAAGGTGTTGCGGGATGCGCCCCGATCGCTCGAACGGCACCAGCGGTGGTGAGTTGGCAGTACCCATGGCATGGATGTACGCCGAGTACATCGCCGACGAGCTGCTGCGGACCGGCGATCTCATGCCCCCGACGACCTTCGAGTTCCGGGCCGGCCGGGACGCCCTGGCCCTGACGATCTTCCTCTCCGACACCGAGGGCGAGCTGGGCGGCATCCGCGTCATCTCGCAGCTGGAGCACTGGCGTTCACTGACGGCCCACGACCAGCCGTGGGAGGAGTGGGTCCGCGAGCGCCTGGAGCGCCTCGAGGAGGAGGACCGCGGGTCGGGCGGTTCCGCCGGTCCGGGCAGCTCCGACGGTCCGGGCGGTTCCGGCGGCACCGGCGGCCGGAGCCCCGACCTGGCGCTGGCCAAGGCCGCCTGGCAGTGGCTGGACGAGACCGAGCTGCTCGCCGCCGACCTCGACGCGCCCGGCCCGTGGAGCGACGCCGGGCTCGACGAGGCCGAGGAGGACGCGCCGAAGATCTGGACCCCCGCCTGGCAGCTGGGGCTTCCCCTCGGCCACCTGGCCATCCACCTCTTCTGACGATTCCGGTGACGATTCCGGCGAAACCTCCTCCGTTCGCCCCGCTCGGCGTTGAGCCGATCGCCGTTCCCCTCCGTACCTGATAGGGAACAAGGAGCGATGGATGACAACGCAGCAGCATCTCGCCACAGGCGCCTACGCGCTCGGCGTCATGGAGCCGGCCGACGCCTGGCACTTCGAGGCGCACTTGGACGAGTGCGCCGCCTGCGTCGCGCAGCTGCGCGAGTTCGCGCGCCTCGAATCGCTGCTGGCCGGGCTCGCGGCGACGTGGCCGCCGGGCGAGACCTGGGTGCCGGAGCCGAGCCCGGGGCTGTTCGACCGGATGACGCGCGAAGTCACCGCGGTCCGGCGGGCGGGCCGTAAGCGCCGGACGTACCTTCTCGCGGCCGCCGCCGCGCTCGTCCTCGGCAGCTCGGTCGTGGCCGGCCTCGGCCGGTCGGGGGCGGCGCCCGGGGCGCCCACCAGCGCGAAGGAGCAGGTGCTGGCGCTCGACGAGAAGGTCAGGCACACGGACCCGGGCAGCGGGGTGGCCGCCATGGTCGGCATGGAGAAGCGGGACTGGGGCACGGACGTCGGGCTCGAAGTCAAGAACGTACGGGGCCCGTTGACCTGCCGGCTGCTCGCCGTCGGCCGGAACGGTGACGAGCAGACCGTCGCGACATGGTCCGTCCCGCCGAGCGGCTACGGCGTCCCCGGCACGGCGAGCCAGAACGAATTCCTGTGGGCCCAGGGCGCGGCTGCCATGGACCGGGCGGACATCGAACGGTTCGAGGTGCGGACGCTCGACGGGACGCGCCTGGTCGCGGTCAAGGCCCAGCCGGGGGCGCCGTGAGCAGGGTGCGGGCGCGCGCTTGTCCCTGCCATCGCATGGCCCACTCGGCCACAGCGGTCACTGATGTTCCGGAACCCACCTTCCGTAGACCGAAAACACACACAAGCCGCCCGCGCGTCCCCCTGTCGGGCGGGCGGACGTAGTGCGCCAGGTGCCAGCCGGGGCACGGGAACCCCATGGTGCGGTTGAGTTCGGCACCGCCGGTCTCGCCGTGGGGCTTACTCCCCCTCGCGGCGGGAAGTTCTTGCCGCCCCGACGACGGGACGGCGCGGTCCGCGGGCGGGGACGTGGACCCGGCCTCCGGACGGGGAAGTCACGGACTACCGGCCGAACGCCGCCAGCAGGCGTTCGGCCGCCAGCGTTGCGGTCAGGGTGCCGTCGCGGACCTGCTGTTCCAGACCGGGCGCGAGGCGCAGGACCTCGGGATGGTCCCGCAGCCGCGCCAGCAACTGCTCGCGGACCATCGACCACGTCCAGCCGACCTGCTGGTCGCGCCGCTTCGCCGCCAGCCGCCCCGTCGCGTCCAGCACCTTCCGGTGCTGCTCCAGCCTCTCCCACACCGTGTCCAGGCCAGTGCCCTCCCGGGCACTGCAGGTCAGCACCGGCGGATTCCACTCCGCGTCCACCGGCTGCAACAACCGCAGCGCGCCTGCCAGTTCGCGCGCCGCCGACCTTGCGTCCCGCTCATGTGGCCCGTCGGCCTTGTTGATGGCCACGACATCGGCCAGCTCCAGCACACCCTTCTTGATGCCCTGCAGCTGGTCGCCCGTCCGCGCGAGCGACAGCAGCAGAAAGGTGTCGACCATGCCCGCGACGGCCGTCTCGGACTGGCCGACGCCCACCGTCTCCACCAGCACCACGTCGTAGCCCGCGGCCTCCATCACCACCATCGACTCTCGCGTGGCCCGCGCCACCCCGCCCAGCGTCCCGGCGCTCGGCGACGGCCGGACGAAGGCCGCGGGGTCGGCCGCGAGGCGCTCCATCCGGGTCTTGTCGCCGAGGATGGAGCCGCCCGTACGCGTCGACGAGGGGTCGACGGCGAGGACCGCGACCCGGTGGCCACTCCCCGTCAGCATCGATCCGAGGGCGTCGATGAACGTCGACTTGCCGACCCCGGGCACCCCGCTGATCCCGACCCGCCGCGCCGCGCCCGTATGCGGCAGCAGCTCGATCAGCAGCTGCTGGGCGAGCTCCCGGTGGTCGGCCCGGGTGGACTCCACGAGGGTGATGGCCCGGGCGATGTGGGCCCGGGATCCGTCGAGAACGCCCTTGGCGTACGCGTCGATGTCGACCGTCCGCGCCATGGGCTCACAGCTCGTGGCCGAGGACCCCGGCGAGGGTCTTCAGCAGGTCGTGGGCGGCGTCCGGGATGACCGTGCCGGGCAGGAACACCGCGGCCGCGCCCATCTCCCGCAGCGGCTCGACGTCCTGGGGCGGGATGACCCCGCCGACCACGATCGTGATGTCCTCCCGGCCCTGGGCGGCGAGTTCGTCGCGCAGCGCGGGCACCAGCGTCAGGTGCCCGGCCGCGAGCGAGGACACCCCGACGATGTGCACGTCGGCCTCCACGGCCTGGCGGGCGACCTCGGCCGGGGTCTGGAACAGCGGGCCGACGTCCACGTCGAAGCCCAGGTCCGCGAAGGCGGTGGCGATCACCTTCTGGCCGCGGTCGTGGCCGTCCTGGCCCATCTTCGCGACCAGGATGCGCGGCCGGCGGCCCTCCTCGCGCTCGAAGGCGTCGACCAGCCCCCGGGTGCGCTCCACTCCGGACGACGGCCCGGCTTCCTCCCTGTACACACCCGAGATCGTACGGATCTGGCCCGAGTGCCGCCCGTACACCTTCTCCAGGGCGTCCGAGATCTCCCCGACCGTCGCCTTGGCGCGGGCCGCGTTCACGGCCAGGGCCAGCAGATTCCCCTCCAGACCCGCTCCGGCCCCGGCCTCCGCGGCCCGGGTGAGGGCGTGCAGCGCGTCCTGGCACGCGGCCTCGTCGCGCTCCGCGCGCAGCCGCCGGAGCTTGTCGATCTGCTGGGCCCGTACGGCCGAGTTGTCGACCTTGAGGACCTCGATCTCCTCGTCGCCCCCGGCCCGGTACTTGTTGACCCCGATGACCGGCTGGCGCCCGGAGTCGATACGGGCCTGGGTGCGCGCCGCGGCCTCCTCCACCCGGAGCTTGGGGATACCCGCGTCGATGGCCTTGGCCATGCCGCCCGCGGCTTCGACCTCCTCGATGTGCTGCCAGGCGCGGCGGGCGAGGTCGTGGGTGAGCCTCTCGACGTACGCGCTGCCGCCCCACGGATCGATGACCCGGCAGGTCCCGGACTCCTGCTGCAGCAGCAGCTGGGTGTTGCGGGCAATGCGGGCGGAGAAGTCGGTGGGCAGGGCCAGCGCCTCGTCGAGGGCGTTGGTGTGCAGCGACTGGGTGTGCCCCTGGGTGGCGGCCATGGCCTCCACGCAGGTGCGGGTCACGTTGTTGAAGACGTCCTGCGCGGTCAGCGACCAGCCGGAGGTCTGCGAATGGGTGCGCAGCGACAGCGACTTGGCGTTCTTCGGCTCGAAGCGCTTGACGAGCTTGGCCCACAGCAGCCGGGCCGCCCGCAGCTTCGCCACCTCCATGAAGAAGTTCATGCCGATCGCCCAGAAGAACGACAGCCGCGGCGCGAAGGCGTCCACGTCCAGGCCCGCGTCACGGCCCGCGCGCAGGTACTCGACGCCGTCGGCCAGGGTGTAGGCCAGCTCCAGGTCGGCCGTCGCCCCGGCCTCCTGGATGTGGTAGCCGGAGATGGAGATGGAGTTGTAGCGCGGCATCTTCTGCGAGGTGAAGGCGAAGATGTCGGAGATGATCCGCATCGAGGGCTGCGGCGGATAGATGTAGGTGTTGCGGACCATGAACTCCTTGAGGATGTCGTTCTGAATGGTCCCCGCCAGCTTCTCGGGCGGTACGCCCTGCTCCTCCGCGGCGACGATGTAGAGCGCGAGCACGGGCAGCACCGCGCCGTTCATCGTCATCGACACGCTCATCCGGTCCAGCGGGATGCCGTCGAAGAGCTGCCGCATGTCGTAGATCGAGTCGATCGCCACGCCCGCCATGCCGACGTCGCCGGTGACCCGCGGGTGGTCGCTGTCGTAGCCGCGGTGCGTGGGGAGGTCGAAGGCGACGGAGAGGCCCTTCTGGCCGGCCGCGAGGTTGCGGCGGTAGAAGGCGTTGGACTCCTCGGCCGTGGAGAATCCGGCGTACTGGCGGACCGTCCAGGGCTGGTTGACGTACATGGTCGGGTAGGGGCCGCGCAGGTACGGCGCGATGCCCGGGAAGGTCTCCAGGAAGTCGAGCCCGGCCAGGTCCTCGGCGGTGTAGAGCGGCTTGACGCCGATGCCCTCCGGGGTCTCCCACACCAGGTCGCCGTCGCGCTTGCCGGTGGACTCCTTCAGCGCGGCCCGCCACTGGTCGCCGGTGACGGCCGAGCCTCCGTCCGGTCCCAGCTCAACTCCCGAGAAGTCGGGGATCGTCGCGGGCTTGCCCGCACTGCCGTGCATCACGCCACTCCCATGTCGTCGAGGGCCGCGGACAAGGCCGCGACCGCGTCGGCGCCTGCGAAAAGGAACTCGTCGACTCCGGCCCGCTCGTAGGCGCCCCGGCTCTCCCCCGGCCTTCCCGCCAGGTAGATACGGGTGGCGCCCGCGGCCTTGAGTTCGGCCGCCGCGGCCTCGGCCTGCTCGGCGTACACCGTGTCGCTCGAGCACAGGCAGGCGGCGCTCGCCCCGCTGGACGCGTAGGACTCGGCGAGCGTGCGGCCGTCCTCCGCGGGCACCGGCTCGATGCCGCCCGCCTGGAAGAGGTTGGCGGCGAAGGTCGCGCGAGCGGTGTGGGCGGCTGCCGGGCCGAGGGTGGCCAGGAACACCCGCGGCCGGGTGCCGGTTGCGGCCAGGTGCGCGTCGGAGCGGGACCGCAGCGCCTCGTACGCCTCGTCGCGGCGCACCACCGGCAGGCCGCCGGACGGCGCGGCGGGGGCGGGCCCGCGCTGCACCGGCTGCTCGGCCAGGTGCGGGAACTCGCTGACACCGGTGACGGGTTCGCGGCGGTGGGCCAGGTCCCCGGCGCGGCGCTCCCAGGTGGCGGCCAGCCGGTCCGCGACGAGCCCGGAGCGCAAGCCGCGAGCCTGTCCGCCGGCGCGCTCGATCTCCTGGAACCACGACCAGGCGGCACGGGCCAGCTCGTCGGTCAGCCGCTCCACGTACCAGGAGCCGCCCGCCGGGTCGATGACCCGCGCCAGGTGGGACTCCTCCAGCAGGATCGAGGAGGTGTTGCGGGCGATGCGGCGGGCGAAGCCGTCGGGCAGACCGAGGGCGCTGTCGAAGGGCAGCACGGTCACCGCGTCCGCTCCCCCGACCCCGGCCCCGAGGCAGGCCACCGTCGTGCGGAGCATGTTCACCCACGGGTCCCGACGGGACATCATCACCGGGGAGGTCACGGCGTGCTGGCGCTGCGCCGCGGCGGCGGGGCTCGCGCCGCAGACCTCCGCGACCCGGGCCCAGAGCCGCCGCGCGGCCCGCAGCTTCGCGATCGTCAGGAACTGGTCGGCGGTGGCGGCGTAGCGGAACTCCAGCTGCGCGCAGGCCGCATCGACGGAGAGCCCGGCCTCCGTGAGGTCGCGCAGGTAGGCGACGCCGGTGGCGAGCGAACAGCCCAGCTCCTCGGCGGCGGAGCCGCCGGCCTCGTGGTACGGCAGGGCGTCCGCCACCAGGGCCCGTACGCCGGGGTAGTTGTGGTCGCAGCGCGCGGCGAGCGCGGCGGCGGCCGCCGACTGCCGGGCGACGTCGTCGGCCCGGCCCGTGCGGGCGGCCAGCCCGAGCGGGTCGGCGCCGAGCTGGGCGAGGGCGGTCTGCGGCGCGACGCCGACCTCGTCGTAGAGGCGGAAGAGCTCGCGCGCGGCGGACTCGAAGTCGGCGCCGGGATCGAGGACGACGGAGGCCAGGTCCAGGTAGACGCCGTCGAGCGCCTGCGGGAGCGCGGCGACCGGCACTCCGGCCTCTCCGACGGCGAGCCACACGGAGGTGGCGCCGTTCTCGAGGTCGGCGAGCAGGGCCTCGTTGGACGCCTTGGGGTCGGGGTCGGTGTGGCGCTGGCGGACGTCCCATCCGGAGACCGCGGTGCCCTCCGCTCTGCTGCCCCTGACGAACGGGGGGAAGCCCGGGTACCCGGGGTCCGCGGCGCCGTCCTCGGCGGTGTACAGCGGGCGGGCGGTGAGCCCGTCCTCGAGCTCGGTGGAGAGGGCGTCCTCGGCCGCGGTGTCCGAGACGTCGTTCGCACCCGACTTGCGCAGCACGCCTGCTACCAGGCTCTGCCACTGCTTGCGGGTCGCTTCCGGGAACTCGGCGGCCAGGGACAGCCCGTCGTCAGGCAGGACCGTCATGGGGGAAGGCTAGGCGAGGTTGCCCCCTGAGCAGCAGTGCGCTCGGATGTGACCTTGACCTCGTTCGATGCCTTGACCACCCAAACTGCGGACCTCGGCCACCCGTACGGCAGACTCGGCGCCGTGAGAAAGATCCTCGTCATCGGCATCGGAGCGGGCGACCCCGACCACTTGACCCTGCAGGCCGTGAAGGCGATCACATCGGCCGACGTCTTCTTCATCCTGGACAAGGGTCAGGAGAAGGCCGATCTGGTCGCGTTGCGCCGCCACATCCTGGCCCTGCACGCCGGGCAGCGGCCGTACCGGCTGGTGGACGCGCGGGACCCGAACCGGGACCGCACGGCCCCGACTCCCGGCTACGCGCCCGCCGTCGGGGACTGGCGCCGTCGCAGGGCCGACGTCTGCGAGCGGCTGATCCGCGACGAGCTGTCGGAAGGCGAGTGCGGGGCGTTCCTGGTGTGGGGCGATCCGGCGCTGTACGACAGCACCATCGGGATCCTGGAGGACATCCTCGCGCGCGGCGAGGTGTCCTTCGACTTCGAGGTGGTCCCCGGCGTGAGCAGCGTCTCGGCGCTGGCGGCCCGGCACCGCACCGGGCTGAACCAGGTGGGCCGCCCGGTGCGGATCACCACGGGGCGGAGGCTGTCGGAGGAGGGCTTCCCGGAGGACGCGGACGATGTCGTGGTGATGCTGGACGCGCACCGGACGTATCTCCGCTTCCGGGACGAGGACCTGCACATCTACTGGGGCGCTTACGTGGGGACGCCGGACGAGATCCTGGTCTCCGGCAGGCTGCCGGAGGTCGCGGACGAGATCTCGGCGGTGCGGGCGGAGGCCAGGGACCGCAAGGGCTGGATCATGGACACGTATCTGCTCAGGCGCAAGCCGAAACAGGGGTGACCGACGGCCGCCCCCGGCCCCCCACCCGCCCTCAGAAGGGCGGTCGGGCGGGAAATTCCGGCGCGAAGCGCCGGGGCGGCAGGGGCAGGGCGGCGAGCCACGCCAGCGCGTCCGCGACGTCGGGCACGACCCCTACCCCCGGCGGTGGGGTCGGGCGGCGGACCACTACCACCGGCAGTTCCAGCGCACGGGCAGCGGTCAGTTTCGCCGCTGTGGCGGTACCGCCGCTGTCCTTGGTGACGAGGACGTCGATGCGGTGTTCGCGCAGCAGCGCGGTCTCGCCCTCGACGGAGTACGGGCCGCGGTCCAGCAGGATGTGCGCGTGGCGCGGCAGCGGTGGCTCCGGCGGCTCCACCGACCGTACGAGGAAGTGGAGTTGGTCCAGGCGCGGGTCCGCGAAGGCAGCCAGCTTCTGGCGTCCTGTGGTGAGGAAGACCCGGCCGCCGGGGCCCGCGATCCCGGGCAGCAGGGCGGCGGCCCCTTCGAGCGAGTCCGCTGGGTGCCAGCGGTCCCCGGGGCCGGCCTCCCAGCCGGGCCTGCGCAGGGCCACCAGCGGCACGCCCGTCGCCGCGGCGGCCCGCGCGGCGCCGGCGCTGATGCCCTCGGCGAAGGGATGCGTCGCGTCGACCACGGCGCCCACCGCGTGCTCCTCGATCCACCGGGCGAGGGCCTCCGGGCCGCCGAACCCGCCGACCCGCACCTCCCCCGCGGGCATCCGCGGCGCGGCCACCCGTCCGGCGAGCGAGCTGGTGACGCGCGGCGCGGGATGCCGGGCGGCCAGCTGGGCGGCGAGCCGGCGGGCCTCCGTGGTGCCGCCGAGGATCAGCACATGCATGGGCTTCCCGTCTCCGGCCGTCTCCGGCTCCGGCGTTCCTTCTCAGGCCTTCTCAAGCCTCGCAGGCGGCCCTTTCAGGCGTTCCTTGACTCAGGCCGCACTCCGCACAGTTAATGCAAACATGAAGTCCAACGATCCCGAGGAGTCGATGACCATCGGCGAGCTCGCCGATCGGTTCGGGCTCCGTCCGCACGTTCTGCGGCACTGGGAGGCGACTGGCCTGCTGGCCCCGGCTAGCCGGGTGCACGGCCGCCGCCGGTACACCCGGGGGCACATCGCCCGGGTGGCGATGATCGTCCGGGGAAAGGCCGCCGGCTTCAGCCTGGAGCAGCTGCGGGCCGTCCTGGAGGCGAGCAGCCCGGCCGACCGGCGGGAACTCCTGCGCCGCCACCAACGCGAGCTGGAGGAGCGCATCCGGCAGATCGAGGCGTCGAAAGCGCTGGTCGAGCACGCGTTGGAGTGCCCGGAGGACGACTTCACCGACTGCCCCGCTTTCCGCCGACTGGTGGAGCAGATGTAACAAACGGGGTATATGTGACGGAACAGGTGATTCAGACGCACGAGTGATGGCGAGGTCGCGATGACCGGAATCCAGAACAGGGCGTACGAGACCACTGCTCCGGGACGTCCCGGGTTTTCCTCCCAGGGCCTGGGCCCGACCTCCCAGAGCCCGGGCAAGACGTCGTTCAACGACATCTACGACCTGCCCGACCCGCGCGGCTACTTCCGCACCCTGCGGCCGCTCGAGTACCAGATCCCGCACCACGGGCAGCGCGTCTTCCGGCGCGTACTGGCCGCCCACACGCCGGTCACCGGGCGCGACGGACCGGTGACGGTGCTGGACCTCTGCTGCTCGTACGGCATCAACGCCGCCCTCCTCAACCACGACCTGACCCTGGGCGACCTGTACGAGCGGTACACGGCGGAGCGCAGGGCCACCCTGAGCACGGCGAGGCTCGCCCAGGAGGACCGATCCTTCTACGCCGCGCGCCGCCTGCCGCACGCCGTCCACATGACCGGCCTGGACTCGGCGCGCAACGCGGTGGCGTACGCACGGGCCGCGGGCCTGCTCGACGAGGGGTTCGGCGAGGACCTCGAGAGCGACGAGCCCAGCCGCGACCTGGTCAGGGCCCTGGAACCGGTCCGGCTGATCACGGTCACGGGCGGCGTCGGCTACATCACCACCCGCACCTTCGAGCGGCTCCTCCCCCACATCGGCGGACCGGTGTGGGTGGCCGCTTTCGTGCTCCGCACGGTCAACTACGGGCCCATCGCCGACGTCCTGGCCGAGGCGGGCCTCGTCACCCAGAAAGCGAACGGGCGGACCTTCCCGCAGCGCCGGTTCAGCGACCCGGACGAGCAGCGGCACGCCATCGAGGCGGTCGAGGCCGCGGGCCTGTCGCCCAGCGGCAAGGAGGCCGCCGGCTACTACCACGCCGAGTTCCACCTGTCGCGGCCGACGGCTCACGCGGCGGCCTTCCCGGTCACGGACCTGCTGGAAGGGGACTGGCCGAGGTGACGGAGGGCGCGAGGACGTCGGCCTGGGTGGTCGAGCAGCCGGGGCCCATCGATTCGGGACCGCTGCGACGCCACGAGCGCCACGTCCCCGCGCCCGGTCCGTACGAGCTGCTGGTGGAGGTGGCGGTCTGCGGTGTCTGCCGTACGGACCTGCACCTGGCGGAGGGCGACCTGCCGCCCCGCAGGCCGAACTGCACCCCCGGCCACCAGGTCGTCGGCCGCGTCAGGGGCACGGGCTCCGCGGTCCGGGACTTCTCCGAGGGCGACCGGGTGGGGGCCGCCTGGCTCGCGGGCACCTGCGGCGAGTGCCGCTACTGCCGTACGGGGCGGGAGAACCTGTGCCCGCGCTCCCGCTACACCGGCTGGGACCTCGACGGCGGCTACGCGGGCTTCATGCTCGCCGACGCCCGCTACGCCTACCGGCTGCCCGACGGCTGGAGCGACGAGGAGGCCGCCCCGCTGCTGTGCGCCGGGATCATCGGCTACCGGGCGCTGCAGCGCGCGGAGCTGCCGCCCGGCGGGCGGCTCGGCGTCTACGGCTTCGGGGCCTCCGCGCACCTGACCGCCCAGCTCGCCGTCGCCCGCGGCTCGGCCGTGCACGTCATCACCCGCTCCCCGGCCGCGCAGCGGCTGGCGCTGGAGCTGGGCGCGGCCTCCGCCGGGTCCGGCGCGCCTCCCGAGCCGATGGACGCCGCGATCCTCTTCGCGCCGGTCGGCGACCTCGTGCCGGTCGCGCTGGAGGCGCTGGACCGGGGCGGGACCCTGTCCGTGGCCGGAGTCCACCTGACCGGCATCCCGGCGCTGGACTACGAGCGGCATCTGTACCAGGAGCGGACGGTGCGCAGCGTCACCGCGAACACCCGCGAGGACGGCCGCGCCTACCTGGCCGAGGTGGCGCGGCTGCGGCCCACGGTGCAGCTCGCCCGCTATCCGATGGACCGGGCCGACGAGGCGCTGGCCGATCTGGCCGCGGGCCGGATCACCGGAGTTGCCGTGCTGATCCCGGAGGGCTCCGGGCGGTGACACCCTCCGCCACCCGTCAACTGCCGGTTACGTCGGGGCCTCGCCAACTGCCGGTTAAGTCGGGGCACTCGCCAGCATCCGGGACGACTCTGGTGCAGTGCGTTCCGCCCATGGCAGGATGCTCTACGCGAGTCAGTTCGACTTAACTGGCCGTGAGGCAAGGGGCCTTGGGGGAGGGTGGAGATGTCGGTCGGGGAGGGCACATCACCAAAGGCGGCCGGTACTCCGCTCGCGCAGCGGCTGAACTACCTGTTCGCCAACATGCACCCTCCGGGCGCCCCGTACACGAACGCGCACGTGGCCGAGGAGATCAGCAGCGGGACCGACGCATACGGCGGCGTCACCCTCACCGAGCAGTACCTGTCGATGCTGCGCAACGCCAAGCGGGCCAATCCGAGCCCCGATGTCCTGCGCGCGCTGGCCAAGTTCTTCGGGGTGCCGGTCGGCTATCTGCTGGGTGACCTGTCGGAGTCGCAGGCCGAACGGGTCGAGGAGGAGGTCCAGTTCCTGGTCGCCATGCGCGATCAGCGGGTGCGCGCCATCGCGCTGCGCTCCGTCGGCCTCCCGCCGGAGGTGCAGGACAGCCTCAGCGAGATCATCTGCCAGTTCCGCCGGCAGATGAATCTCCCTGACGGTCCGCCGGATTCCGGGGGCGAGACATCCGGTGGAGGTGACTGAGGTGCTGCATCCGGCCATGTGCGGACCGAGTCTTGCCGCGATCGGCGTCCTGTGCTGCCACCTGCCGCCGGTCGACCACGCGCTCGAACAGCTGCGGGAAGGGCAGCAGGCGCAGCGCCGGTGACAGCGGCACCCGCGAGCGAGGTGGCCCTGGACGGGGGTCTGGGCCGCCTGCGACAAGGGCGGCGCCGGGCAGACGACACCTCCGGCGCCGCCCCTGCGACCCCTGGGAGCGCCCCGTACCAGCCTGCGCGCCGCCCATGCCCATCACGGTGATCTGCGACCTCCTCGGCGTCCCGGACGGGACCGGCACGACTTCCGGGCCTGGACCGACTCGCTGATCGCTCCCGACCCGGAGCGGCCGCACCTGGCCGAGGAGGCAGTCGGGAACCTGCTGAGCTTCTCCACCGGCCTCATCGCCACCACGCGTGCCGAGCCCGGTGACGACCTGCTGTCCGACCTGATCGCCGTACGGGACGACGGTGGCGACGACCGGCTCACCGAGGACGAACTGACCTCGCTCGCCTTCCTGATCCTCTTCGCGGGCTACGAGAACGCGGTTCATCTCATCGCCAACTCGGTGCCGGCCCTCCTCGACCACCCGGACCTGCTGCACGAGTTGCGTCGAAATCCAGACGGACTCGGTGCCGTCATCGAGGAGTTCGCCCCTACGACGGACCCGCGCCGCTCGCCATCCGCCGCTTCCCGCTCGAGGACCTCGACATCGGCGGCGTCACCGTCCCGGCCGGGGAGACCGTTCTGCTCGCCATCGCCTCCGCCCACCGGGACCCGGACCACTTCGCGGACCCGGACCGCGAGGACCCGCACCGTGGCCAGTGCGGGCACCTCGCCCTGGGCCACGGCATCCACTACTGCCCCGGCGCGCCCCTGGCCCGGATGGAGACCGAGACCGCTCTCGCCGCGCTGCCGAGCCGCTTTCCCCGGCTCTCCCTCGCCGTTCCGCGCGGCGAGCTGCGTTGGCGGCCGTCGATCCGGGCGCGTGGCCTGATCTCGCTCCCGGTCTTCTGGGTTCCGGAAAAGCGAACAGGCATTTGATGCACGACCCCACCCCCATGAGGTAGAAAGGTCCTCGTGCCCGCCCGGTGTGCATCCCCCGTCGCACCGGGCGGGCCGCCTTGCGTCACGCTACGGTCGTCGCATGACGGCCGTAGAGGCGCTGCTGATCGACATCGACGGTGTGCTCACCGTGTCCTGGAAGCCGCTGCCCGGCGCTGTCGGGGCGATGGAACGGCTGCGGGCGGCGGGGATTCCGCTGGCGCTCGTCACCAACACCACGTCGCGTACGCGGGCTTCGATCGCGCAGGAGCTGAGCGGGGCAGGGTTCCCGGTCGGCGTCGACGACATCCTCACGGCGCCCGCCGTCACCGCCGTCCATCTCGCCGAGCACTATCCGGGCGCGCGGTGTCTGCTGCTCAACAGCGGTGACATCCGGGAGGATCTGCCGGGCGTCACCCTCGTCGAGGACCAGGTCGAGGACGAGGACGAGGGCGAGAACCGGGGCGAGGGGACGCCGGACGTGGTCGTCGTGGGCGGCGCCGGGCCCGAGTTCGGATACGCGCAGCTGAACCGCGTGTTCGGCCATCTGCAGCGCGGAGCCCGGCTCGTCGCGATGCACCGCAACCTGTACTGGCGGACCGATGCGGGCCTGCAGCTCGACGCGGGAGCCTTCCTCTTGGGGCTCGAGCGCGCGGCGCGCACGGAGGCGGAGGTGGTGGGCAAGCCCGCGGCCCCGTTCTTCGCGGCCGCGCTGTCCCGTCTCGGCGCCGACGCCTCCGCGGCGCTGATGGTCGGCGACGACATCGAGGCCGACGTCCTGGCGGCGCAGCGGGCCGGGATCACCGGCGTGCTGGTGAAGACGGGCAAGTATGTGCCCGAGGCGGTCGAAGCCGCCGACGGCACGCCCGATCACGTCATCGACTCCTTCGCCGACCTGCCCGGGCTGCCCGGCCTCGCCGAGCGGCTGACGTGACGCCGTGAGCCGCGCGCGTACCAAGGTCATGGGGGTGGACGCGTGCCCGACCGGCTGGGTGGGCGTGCTGCTGCACGACGGCCGGTTCGCCGCCGCGCACGCGGCGGCGGACCTGGACGGGCTGCTGGAGCAGGCGCGGGAAGCGGCGGTCGTGGGCATCGACATCCCCCTCGGGCTGCTGGACTCCCGGTGGCGGCAGGCCGACCGGCTCGCCGCCGCCCGCCTCGGGCCGCAGCGGGCCCGGGTCTTCGCGGTGCCACCCCGCCAGGTGTGGGAGGAGGACGACTACGCCGCCGCCAACCACCGCTGCCAGATGATCACCGGGTCCGGGCTGAGCCGCCAGACCTGGGGACTGGTGAAGAAGCTCCGCGAGGCGAACCTCCGCCGGGACGCGGGCGATCAGCGGCTGCACGAGGTGCACCCGGAGATCTCTTTCACGGCCATGGCGGACGGCGCCCCCGTGACCTGGAGCAAGAAGAGCTGGAACGGACAGCAGGTCCGCCGCGGCCTGCTGCGGGCCCGCGGCATCGTCCTCCCCGAGGACCTGGGCGCCGTGGGCCGGGTCCCGCCCGATGACCTGCTCGACGCCGCGGCCGCCGCGTGGAGCGCCGACCGGATCGCCCGGGGCGCGGCCGAGCTGCTGCCCGACCCGCCGGAGCGCACGGCGAGCGGCCTGCCCATCGCCATCTGGTGGTGATCCAGCGGCGGTGCGAGCCTGGACGTACGCGATGTGCGCCACGTACGGCAGGTACGCCAGGCACGTCAGGTACGGATCGGCGGTAAGTGTCATGCCCGAACTGCCCGATGTCGAGGGGTTCCGGGAGGTCCTGGCCTCCTGCGCTGAAGGCAAGCGGATCGAGCGGGTCGAGGTGAACGACGCGGGCGTCCTGCACGGGGTGAGCGCGCGGCGGCTGCGCCGCGACCTGGAGGGCCACCGGTTCACTGAGCCGGAGCGGCACGGAAAGTGGCTGCTCGCCCGCACCGACGGCCCGACCGTGCTGCTGCACTTCGGCATGACCGGGGAGCTGGTCTGCTGCCGCGAGAGCGATCCGCCCGATCCGCACGACCGCGTCGTCTTCACCCTGGGCCGCGACCAGCTGCGCTACCGCGACCAGCGCAAACTCCAGGGCCTCTGGCTCGACGACGGCACCGGAGCCGCTGTCGCCCGGATCCTCGACGACCAGGGTCCCGACGCGATGGAAATCGGCCGATCCGAGTTCGAGGAGCTGCTGGCCGGGCGGCGCGGCCGTATCAAGGCGGCCCTGACCGACCAGTCTCTGCTGGCCGGACTCGGCAATCTGCTGGCCGACGAGATCCTGTGGCGCGCCCGTATCCATCCGGCGCGCAGGGCCGGTGATCTCACGGCCGACGAGCGCGGGCGGCTCTATACGGAGATGCGCCGCACCCTGCGCTCGGCGGTGCGCGCGGGATGTGTGCCCCCGCGGAATTCCTGGCTCACCGGCCGCCGCGACGACCCGGACCCGGTGTGCCCGCGCTGTGACGGTCCGCTGCGCCGGAGCCGTATCGGCGGGCGCGGCACCCTGTGGTGCCCCCGCTGCCAGCCGGACAGCACGTGAGCGGCGAAGCGCCATGCCAGCGGGTCCTGTGCGGACGAGTCCGGTGCGGCTCACTCTCCTCGGCGTCGGCGCGATGAACTCGCCGCGCTTCGCCCCCGCCGGCCTGCTCCTCGAGCACGGCCGGGACCGCGTCGCCCTCGACGGCGGCCCCGGAGCCGTCCCCGGGAGCCGGCTGGACGCCTGGCTGGTCACCGACGAGCACAGCGAGCTGCGCACCCAGCTGCGCCATCTCGCCGAGCGGCACGGTACGGAGCCGGCCATGGCCGCGTACGAGAGCGAGCGCGGCGATCTGCGGATCGAGCCGTGCCCGGTCGCGCACACCAGCCACCCGACCTGCGGCTACCGGATCCTTGCCGGTGACGCGCTGGCGGTGTGGGCGCCGGAGTTCTGGGAGTTCCCGGCCTGGGCGGCCGGTGCCGACCTGATGTTCGCCGACGCCGCGGGCTGGGACCGCCCCATCCGCTTCCGCGGGGGCGTGGGCGGCCACGCGAGCGTCCGGGAGACCGCGGAGGCGGCCGTGCACCACGGCGTACGGCACCTGGTCTTCGCACACATCGGACGCCCGTCGATCAGGGCGATGGACGCGGGGCTGCGCCCCGGTGTCGGGGAGTGGGGTACGGAGGGGCGCACCTACATGCTGCGGCAGCCGCCGCGCTAGGTGTCCGCCCGCTCACATGCGGTCACGCCGCGGCGCTCCGGGGCGGGGTGCACCGGGGTTCAGCGGTCGGCGACGTCCTCACGGAGGCCGTCGGAGAACTCCCACCACATAAGGGGAAGCCAGTCGCCGGATACGAAGGCATCGACCGTCGCCCCGCGACCGCGGATGGTCACCGTCGTGCCGGGCGGGTACGTGGTGCCGGAGAGGCCGATGACGGGGACGAGCAGGGTCCCGAGGCGCTGTGCCATTTCCCGACCTCCTTCGCCATTTCCGAGTGCACTACCGGCTTAATAGTCCTGTCGACTGTACCCGGGTTGTCGGATACTCCCCCCGGGGGAATCATGAGAGATAGGTCACGTGGACGAGCGGCGCCAGGCCGCCGTGTGTTTCCCGGCCCTGCGCGGGCGAAATCCGCCCGACGGTGCCGTTCACCTGCGGGGCAACCACAATTCTGCATCACCCGAGCGGAGAGGTGGTGGCCATGAAGGCTGTCGTCTACAAAGGACCGTTCACCGTGGCGGTCGAAGAGGTCGAGAAGCCCAAGCTCCAGCACCCGAACGACGTGCTCGTACGGGTCACCTCCACCGCGATCTGCGGCTCTGACCTGCACATGTACGAGGGCCGTACGGCGGCGGAGCCCGGCATCGTATTCGGCCACGAGAACATGGGCATCATCGAGGAATGCGGCCAGGGCGTCACATCCCTCAAAGAGGGCGACCGGGTCGTCATGCCCTTCAACGTCGCGTGCGGATTCTGCACCAACTGCGTGGAGGGCTACACGGGATTCTGTCAGACCGTCAACCCCGGTTTCGCGGGCGGCGCTTACGGCTATGTCGCCATGGGGCCCTATACAGGCGGCCAGGCCGAATACCTGCGGGTGCCCTACGCCGACTTCAACTGCCTGAAACTCCCGGCCGGCAAGGAAAAAGAGACCGACTTCATGCTGCTCGCCGACATCTTCCCCACCGGCTACCACGGCTGCGAACTCGCCCAGGTGCGCCCGGGCGAGAGCGTCGTGGTGTACGGCGGTGGCCCCGTCGGCCTCATGGCGGCCTACTCCGCCCTGCTGCGCGGCGCGAAGAAGGTCTTCTCGGTGGACCGCGTCCCCGAGCGGCTGGAGAAGGCGCGCGAGATCGGTGCGGTCCCGATCAACTTCACCGAGGGCAACCCGGCGGAGCAGATCAAGGACCAGACCGAGGGCGTCGGCACCGACAAGGGCGTGGACGCCGTCGGGTACCAGGCGATGGCGCGCACGGAGGAGCGCGAGGAGCCCGCGATCGTCCTGAACTCGCTCATCGACACCGTGCGGCCGACCGGATGGCTCGGCATCCCCGGGCTCTACGTCCCGGCCGACCCCGGAGGCCCCGACGAGCAGGCCAAGCGCGGCATGCTCCAGGTCTGGATCGGCAAGCTCTTCGAGAAGGGCCTGCGCCTGGGGACCGGACAGTGCAACGTCAAGCGCTACAACCGGTACCTGCGCGACCTGATCATCGAGGACCGGGCCAAGCCGAGCTTCGTCGTCAGCCACGAGCTGCCTCTGGACCAGGCACCGTCGGCGTACGACAAGTTCGACAAGCGGATCGAGGGCTACACGAAGGTCGTGCTGCACCCGTAAGCGCGGCGCTTCCCGTTCGGCGGTGAGAGGTCTTCAGGCCTCTCACCGCCCGTCGTACATGGCGTCGATCTCCGCGCGGTGGGCCTCCTCGATCCGGTGGCGGCGGAGCTTGCGCGAGGGCGTGAGCATGCCCCGCTCCTCGGTGAACGGGGTGGGCAGCACCCGGAACGCACGGATCGACTCCGCCTTCGAGACCAGGGTGTTGGCGGCCTGCACCGCCCTGCGGATCTCCGCCTCCAGATCCAGGTCCACCGCCGGATCCCACTCCTCGAGCGGCGGCTTGCGCCGCAGCGCCAGCCAGTGCTTCACCGCCTCGAAGTCCAGGGTCACCAGCGCCGCGACGCACGGCCGGTCGTTTCCGACCACGAGGCAGTGCTCGATCAGCGGGTGTTCCCGCACCCGCTCCTCCAGGGGCGCCGGTGACAGGTTCTTGGCGCTGGCGGTGACGATGATCTCCTTCTTGCGGCCGGTGATGGTGAGATAGCCGTCCACGTCGAAGGCGCCCAGATCCCCGGTGGCCAGCCAGCCGTCCTCCCGCAGCACCTCTGCCGTGCCCTCCGGGTCGTCCAGATACCCGGAGAAGACCGTTCCGCCGCGCAGCAGGATCTCGCCGTCGTCCTTGAGCCGCACGGTGGTTCCCGGGACGGGCGTGCCCACGGTGCCGAAGCGGACCCGCCCCGGCGGGTTGGCGGTGGCGGCGGCGGTGGACTCGGTGAGCCCGTAGCCCTCGTAGATCGTCACCCCGGCGCCGTCGAAGAACAGCCCCAGCCGACGGCCCATGGTCGAGCCGCCGCTGACCGCGTTGCGCACCCTCCCGCCCAGCGCCTCGCGGACCTTGCTGTAGACGAGCGCGTCGAAGAACCGGTGCTGTACGCGCAGGGCGGCGGTGGGCCCGGGACCCTCGCCGAACGACCGCCGCTCCCGAGCCTCCGCGAACCGCACCGCCACATCCACGGCCTTGTCGAACACGCCGAGGTTCCCCGCCTGCTCGGCCTTGTCCCGAGCGGCGTTGAAGACCTTCTCGAAGACGTAGGGGACGGCGAGGACGAAGGTCGGCCGGAAGGCGGCGAAGTCGGGCATCAACGCGTCGGCCGTCATCTCCGGCTGGTGCCCGAGACGCCCTCTGGCCCGGACCGCGGCGACCTCCACCATGCGGCCGAAGACGTGCGCGAGCGGGAGGAAGAGGAGCGTCGAGGGCTGGTACTTGCCGGAGGGCTCGAAGAGCGGATTCCAGCGCGCGATGAGGTTGTCGCACTCGGCCATGAAGTTGGAGTGGGTGAGCACGCAGCCGCGGGGGCGGCCCGTCGTACCGGAGGTGTAGATCACGGTGGCGACGGAGCCGGGGGTGACCGCGAGCCGCTGCCGGTGCACCACGCCGTCGGGGATCCGCTCCCCTTCCCCGGCCAGCTTCTCGACGACCCCGGTGTCCAACTGCCATACGCGCTCCAGCGCGGGAAGGCGGCCGATGACCGAACCGAGGGTCATCGCGTGATCCTCGTGCTCGACGACGACAGCGACGGCGGCCGTGTCGCGCAGGATCCAGGCGACCTGCTCGGCCGACGAGGTCGGGTAGACGGGGACGGGCTGGGCGCCAATGGTCCATAGCGCGAAGTCGAACAGCGTCCACTCGTACCGCGTGCGGGACATGATGGCCACGCGGTCGCCGAACCGGACGCCCTTCGCGAGCAACCCCTTGGCCAGGGCCACCACCTGATCCCGGAACTCGGCGGCCGACACGTCGTGCCACTCCCCGTCCACCTTGCGCCCGAGTGCCGCCCTGCCCGGGTCCTCCGAGGCATTCTCGAAGACGGCATCGGCCAGGCCACCGACCGGGGGTGCGGTGGCCAAGGCGGGCGTGGTGAACTCGCGCACGCATGCTCCAAGTGAGGGGAGAGGGAGCGGAGATCATGAACGCTAGCGCCTGCACTGACACGATGAAAGCGCTGCACCGAGCGCTTGCGGAGCGTTGCGGATTCGTGCTAGCCGCGTGACCTCCGCGTGCGCGCGGAACGCAGCCCTCCGCCGCGTATCAGCCCGGCCTCGTATCAGCCCGCCGCGCATCCGTCCGCTACGAGTCGCGCTGCGCACCCCCCGCGAAGGGCTTGCTGGTGAAGGCGACTTGGTCGTGGGCGCCCTCGGTGATCCACCAGCGATCGGCGTCCTCGCCGTACAGGGCGAAGCCGACGCCGCGCCCCCAGGCGAGTACGACCTCGTCCTTCCCGTCGTGGTCCGCGTCTACGGCGCCATACAGCTTGGCGGCGCGCTCGTTCCCGGGCACCTTCCTGCCGTCGACACGGGATGGGGCGGCGCGGGTCACGGTGTGACTGTTGCCGGACCCGATGGTGAGAAGTTCGGCGCCGCCGGAGCGGAGCGAGACGGCCAGTTCGTCGGTGCCGTCGCCGTTGGTGTCGGCGGCGGCCAGCTCGCGCCACATGTTGGGGATCTTGATGGGGCGCGACGTCGATGCGTCCGTGCCCTTGGCGAAGACGGTCACTGTCTGGCTGACGTCCGGCTCTTCGGTCTCGTAGCCCGGCTCGTTGTTGCGGCTTCCGTTGTCGCCGACGGCGACGTCCCGCGTGCCGTCGCCGTTGAAGTCGCCGAAGGCGATCGCGTTGCCCTCGCGGAGCGCGCGGCCGGTACGGCTGAGGCCGTCGGGCCCCGCGGTGAGCAGTACGCAAGAGGACTGCTCACCGTCACTCATCGCGTGCACCACCAGATCAGTGGCGCGGTCACCGTCGATCGAGTCGGCGACCAGCCGGTCGATTTCGCCGTCGTAGGCAAGTGGGCTCTCGTACTGCGCAGTCCTGGTGGCCTCTCCGCCACGGCTGAACGGCCCGTAGAGCACGAGGAGGGAGTGGTAGTCGCTGCGGACGACGGCCAGGTCGTGGTGACCGTCACCGTCGAAGTCACCCGCGGTGGGCGCCTGCGTCTGCACGCTGTCGTCGGACGTGGCCAGCTGGACGCGGGTGGCCGGCGCACCGCGCCTGGGACCGCCCGGCCCGCCCCAGGCGATGTACGGTGGGAGCGCGGGAGGTGGTCCTAGAACCCGCCGGTCAGTGCGGCGGCATGGCTGACGGCGACCGTGTGCGTGACGCATCCTGCGTCGGTCAGCAGGTGGAGAAGAAAGCTGGTCGGTTCGTGCACATAGCCGATCATGCGGTCGACGCGCATGCACAACTCGCTCTGACGGTAGGTGCTGGGCGCAATCGCCAACACGGTGCCGCCGAAGGGTGCTGTGATGGGCCTGTGCACGTGCCCGGCGAGCACCCGGACCACGTGCGGGTGGCGGCCGATCACCTTGCCCAGGGCCTCGCCGTCGAGAAGTCGCATTTCGTCCAGGAACGGAATGCCGACGGCAACGGGTGGGTGATGCACGCACACGAATGCGGGCACCCCGGGTCGCCGACCCAAGGCCCCGTCCAGCCAGTCGAGTTGGTCGCTGCCAAGCCGACCGGAGGGGGTGCCCTGCACCTTCGAGTCCAGCACCACCACGGTCAGCTCGGGATGTTGGACTACGTAGCGTGTGCTCCTGGTGCCACCCAAGTAACCGCTGGCGCCGAAGACATCGAGGAGAGCTGCAGGGTCGTCGTGATTGCCGGTCACCAGATGCAGGGGCAACGGGAAGCGGTCGAGAACGTCATGCAGCGCCTCGTACTCGTCCGGGCCGCCCCGCTCCACCAGATCGCCGGAGATCACCACGCAGTCCGGCCGGGGATCCAGGGCCATCACCCGACCCAGCGCGCGATTCAGGCCGGAGGCGGGCTCCCCCGCAAGCGGGCCGGTGGTGAGGTGCGGATCGCTGAGGTGAGCTACCGAGGCAACCATGGCAACACCGTCCGCCATGAGGAGGCTTGCGATCAACCACGGGGCTGGACGGTCCGGCGACGCGTATGGGCGATGCGTACGGACCGGGGGCCCCGGAGATCCCGACGCGGAGGGCTTGTTGGGCAACATGCTCAGCCATCCCTGCGTACTGGAGCGGCGCGCCGGCTCCCGGCCGGCCGGATGAGCCGCTGCCAGGCCCCGCCCCGAAGCGATCCCGTCAGCCGCTCCCCGGTGGCTCTTCCGTGACCGAGACGCCGTCCTCACGGATGACGACGCGCTGGCGCGGGCCGCCGGGCCAGGCGATGCGGACCTCGTCGCCGGTCACCCGTACGTCGGCGGCGAGGGGTTCCGGGTCCGGCTCGCCCGTCAGCCGGGCCAGGCAGATGAACAGCGGGCCGCCCCCGTCCTCGACCGAGCCGGTCAGCACGGGCATCCGGGTCTGCCCGGCGTAGGCGGTGCTCCCGGCGGCGACGTGTGCGGCTGCGGCACCGAAGCCGTGGACGGGCCGCAGTTCGGAGATGACGTCCGCGTCCGCCGCCCAGCCGGACTGCCGTACGGCGGTGCCGGGTGCCGCGCCGGAGACCCGGTGGATGCGTACCTCCGTCGCGCCGCGTGCGAGCGTCACGGCCGTGACAGTGACACCCGGCAGCTCCTTGTCGCCCGTGAGCGGACGGTGGGCGGAGGCGGCCCAGCCCGGCCCGGAGCCGAGGGGGGTGATGGGGCCGCGCCGCGTCCATCGCTCTGCGCCGCCGGCGTCTTCGGCCAGCAGCCCGAAGTGGTTGTCGGGCCGGGCGGCCCCGGGGTCGGTCGGACCGGTACGGGTGGAGTAGGCGAGGCGGGCATAGAGCGGATCGTCATGGTCCGGCGGCAGGACCTGACCGTGGCTGCCGTGGTTGTGGACCCGTACGAGCCCGTCGGCGGCCGTGGACTGCACCAGCCAGCCAGGCCCGGGCAGCGCGGTGACGGCGTCCGTGGTCTCGGCCGGGGCGGGCCGCTCCGGCGCCGTCCACTCGGGGTGGTCCGGCGGCAGCAGCAGGCCGACGAAGGCCTTGCTCGCCCAGTACGGCGAGGCCGTGCCCGAATACCGCTGCACGATCGGCTCGTACGGGCCGTGCCAGCCCCGCGACAGCAACCCGCCGTCCGCCGCCGCGCCCCGGTCGAGGAAGTAACGGAGGCTGCCGCTCGCGATCCGCCGGGTGGTGCCGGTGGAGAGCGGGCTGTGCCCGGTCAGCGCACCGGCCCAGAGCGCGGCGGCGGCGGCGAAGCGGTAGGTCAGCGAGCGGCCTTGGTGAAGGGGCGCGCCGTCCGCGCCGAAGAGCCGGGCGTACCCGTCGAGGAAGCTGCGCAGCCGGTCGCCGTGGCGGGACAACAGCGCCTGGTCGCCGGAGAGATGGGCGTGCAGCATGGGATAGAGGTGCAGGGCCCAGCCGTTGTAGTGGTCGAAGGAGCGCTCGGGCCCGTCGGTGTACCAGCCATCGCCCGCATACCACTGCTCGATCCGCCCCAGCCCCCGCCGGATGGCCGCGCGCGCGGCCTCGGCCCGTACACCCGCCTCGGTGAGGAAGCCGCCGACGGTGAGCGGGAAGAGCCACCAGTTGTTGTTGACCGGCGGCTCGCCGAGCGCGGCGGACAGCCAGTCGGCCGTCCGCTCCCGTACGCCGTCGCCCAGCCGGTCCCACAGCCACCGCTTGGTCAGGCGCAGCCCCAGCGCGACCGAGGCGGCCTCCACCCACGCCTGGCCGCACTCCGCTTGCCGCGGCCAGGACTCGGCGTCGTCCCTGCCGGGCGTGCGCGTCCCGGCGGCGAGGCCGTCCGCGTAATGCTCCAGCAGCCCGTGCGGATCATCGCCGCCCGCTCCGGCGACGCGGAGAGCGGCGAGCAGGAAGGTCCGGGCGTAGCCTTCGAGCCCGTCGGACCGCTCGCCGGACGAACTGTGCTTCCCGGGCAGCAGGATGAGCCCGCGTCCGGGCGAGGCATACGGGCGTACGGCCGCGAGCAGCCCGTCCGCCACCGCTTCCCAGTGCGCCCGGGTCCACCCGGTGTACGGGCTCGACGCATGGTCCTCGGGCGGGAGCGGCCAGGGGTACGGGCGAGCGGCTGGCATGAGCGGCGGCTCCGACGGGGAAGCGGTAACGCGCTTTCGGAGATCCGGACTGCCGCACGCTAACAACCCCTCGCCCGGCCGGGAAGAAGGCCTCTGCGCGGCAGGCCGGCTCCGGGCCGCTCCGGTGCACCTCATCGCCACCGCCTCGGACGGCGTAGCCGGCGTCAGGTGGCCGTCCAGCCGGGAGCGGCCTTCACGCTGCGCCGCCGCATCACCGCGCTGGACAACGGCGGCGCGACCGATCTGTTCGTCGTGCTGAACGAAATCCGAGGGGCCTCGAGCGCCCGGAGGGCGGCCGACGCAGCGCCGGCCGCCGCCCCCAGGCGTTCATCGCTTCCGTGACCTCGCCGAGCCCGCGCTCGCGGCAGGCTCGGTGGAACTGCTCCACGAACCCCAGGTGGAACCGCTCAACACCCCCTACCTCGCCACCCGCACCGGCGGCCTCGCGAACCCGTCCGTGGCGCTGGTCCACGACCACCTCGTGGCGCGGTCGCGCACCTGGGGTGCCCTGTAGCCGGGGCAGCCGGGTGGAGCCGGTGGCAGCCCATGAGCGTTGACAGCCGTTTGCTCCGCGCAGCCATCTGACCAACGGCGCGTTATGTACGAATACTTGGAAGCGGCCGACCGCTCCGCCGCCACCCCTCCCCCAAAGGAGGCCATCCGTGCCGACCCCCGTACCGGCCCATCTGCCCGACCGGCTCACGATCTCGCTCTGGGACTTCACCTGGTACACCCGCACCGGGCCCGGTGAGCCTTTCGAGGACCTCGACCGCGCCTTCGCCGAAGCCGTCGCGCGCGGCTACAACACCGTGCGGATCTGCGCCATGCCGTATCTGCTCTTCGGCTCGGGCCTCGACACGGCGCGGCTGGCCCTCGGGCCGCTGGGCGGGGGGAACGGGGCGTACGGGCAGCGCACCCGCTGGTACGACGTGCGCGCCGCGACGACCATCGACGGCCGGGGGCAGCTGCTCGCGCTCTTCGAGGCCGCCCGCCGCCACGCCTGCTACGTCATCCTCTCCAGCTGGGAGTACCAGCAGAGCCCGTCCTTCGCGGCCGGACCCGCCTGGTACGAAACCCTCTACGCCATCGCCCCCGAGCGGCGCGCCGAGGCGCTGGCCGACGCGCTGGCCGACCTCGTCGACTTCCTCGCCGCCCACGGCCTCGACGACCGGATCGCCTTCACCGAGCTGCACAACGAGGTCCAGGGCAGCCGCCTCACCGAGGGCCTGCCGCCGGAGGCCGACCGGGTCGTCGCCCTGCGGCCCCGCCTGGAGCGCGGGCTCGCCAGGTTCAAGGAGCGCCACCCGGATCAGCCGGTCACGGTCAACTACGCCAAAGTCCCGGTCGGTTCGCTGCGGGGCGTCCCGCGCACCGCCGACGTGGCGGTCTTCCACCCGTACGTCTACGGCGTGCTCGACGAGCTCATCCGCACCTTCGCGCTGCGCGACGCCTCCCGCCCCTTCCCGCAGGAGGAACTCCGCCGCGAGCTGCTCCGCCCGGACGCGCCCGACCTCGCCGACTGGGCCCCGGACCCGGCGCAGGTGTGGCGGAGCGCGGCCACCACGGTCCAGCAGCGCGAGGTGTACGCGCACGACTGGTGCGATCCGGAGAAATGGGACCGCTGGCTGTACGACCACTACGCGGTGCACCGCCGCGCCATGACGTCGACGCTGACGCTGTGGATGGATGCGGCGGCCGACTGGGCGGCGGACGCCGGTGTCCCGCTCGTGTTCGGCGAGGGCTGGATCGGCTACACGCCCCTGCACGGAACGTTCGAGGAAGGCCCGGTGGGCGCCGCGTTCTGCCGTCTGGCGGTTGCCGAGGCCGTACGCGTCGGCGCCTGGGGCACGGTCGTCTGCTCGAACGCAGCGCCGCACCACCCCATGTGGGCGGACACCGCCCTCCAGCTGGACTGCACGTCGGCCTTCCGCGACGGGAAGCCCACCGGCTGACGGGGCGACCCGGGGCCCCGGCACTTCTCACGCAGTCTTCATACAGATCTCACGTGGGGAGGTAGGCGGAGTCCATAGCGTCCCCGGCCATGGACGAGGACATTCCGGAACGGCTCGGTCCGCGGATGCCGTACCGCGCGATAGGCACGGCCGTCGCTGCAGCGCTCCTCATGGGCGGCGGGGTGGCGGCGGCCGCGTACGGCTCCACGCACGCCCGGCCCGACGGGGGTACCGAAGCGGCAGCGGCCGCCTCCGCCCGCCCTTCCGCCTCGGCCACCGCCTCCGCCGGAGGCCCGGCGGAGCGCGCGGCGCCCGAGGAGACGGCACGTCCGGCTCGGGAAACCATAGATACGGCGGAAAGGTATAAAACGCACAAAGTCCCCAAGCCCGTAGACCTCACGGCAGCCCTCGCGCCCGTCGTCGCCGCCACCAACGGCGACCTGTCGGTCGCGGTGCTGGACACTGCGAGCGGCGAGCAGGCCGTATACGGCGACGGCGGCTCCTTCGACACGGCCAGCATCGTCAAGGTCGACATCCTCGCGGCCCTGCTGCTGCGGGCGCAGGACGCGGGACGGCAGCTGACCGCGCAGGAGAAGTCGTACGCCACCGCCATGATCGAGTCCAGCGACAACGCCTCCGCGACCGCCCTGTGGGCCGCCATCGGCAGGGCGGACGGGCTCGGCGCCGCGAACGAGCGCCTGGGACTGGCAGAAACCCGGGGCGGCTACGGCGACCACTGGGGCCTGACCCAGACCACCGCGGCCGACCAGCTGAAGCTGCTCGAGGCGGTCTTCGGCGAGGACTCCCCGCTCGGCGCGGCCTCCCGGGCGTACGTCCAGGGGCTGATGGGGTCGATAGTCCCCGGACAGGACTGGGGCGTCTCGGCCGCGGCCGCCGGCGACGGGGCGGACACGGCGCTGAAGAACGGCTGGCTGCCGCGGAGCGCGACGGGGCTGTGGGACATCAACAGCATCGGCCGCGTCGCATCCGGCGGGCGGTCCTTCCTCGTCGCCGTGCTGTCGAACGGCAGCCGGACGCAGGCCGCGGGCATCGGGACGGTGGAGGACGCGGCACGCGCGGCGGTCGACGCGTTCACCGACGGTGGGGCCTGAGCGCCCGCGTCACAGCCACCCGTTCCTGCGGAAGCCGCGGTGGATGACGACGCAGGCGGTCACGATGACGCCGAGGACGAGCGGGTAGCCGTACGTCCAGCGCAGCTCCGGCATGTGGTCGAAGTTCATGCCGTAGACCCCGCAGACCATGGTCGGAACGGCGATGATCGCCACCCAGGCGCTGATCCTGCGCATGTCCTCGTTCTGGGCCACCGTCACCTGGGCGAGGTTGGCCTGAAGGATCGAGTTGAGCAGGTCGTCGAAGGCGGTTATCTGCTCGGTGACCCGGGCCAGGTGGTCGGCGACGTCGCGGAAGTATGCCCGGATGTCCGGGTCCACTCCCGGCAGGGACTGTCCCGGCACGGGCAGGGCGGACAGCGTCTGCAGCGGGCGGTCCAGCGGCGCCACGGCCCGCTTGAGCTCCAGCAGTTCCCGCTTCAGCTGATAGATCCTGCCGGTGTCGGCCCCGCCCCTGCGGCTCGCGAAGACGTCGGTCTCCACGTCGTCGATGTCGTTCTGGAGCGCGTCGGCGACCGCGAGGTAGTCGTCGACCACATGGTCGGCGATGGCGTGCAGTACGGCCGAGGGACCCTTGGCCAGCTGCTCGGGCACCGTCTCGAGATCTTCGCGCAGCGGGCCGAGCGAGCCGTGGCGGCCGTGCCGGACGGTGACCACGAAGTCGGGTCCGGTGAAGACCATGATCTCGCCGGTGTCCACCACCTCGCTGGTCGACGTCAACTCGGCGTGTTCGACGTAGCGGACGGTCTTGAAGACGGTGAACAGCGTGTCGTCGTACCGCTCCAGCTTCGGACGCTGGTGCGCGTCGACCGCGTCCTCGACCGCGAGCGGATGGAGCCCGAACAGCTCGGCGACACCGGCGAATTCCTGCTGGCTCGGCTCGTGCAGCCCGATCCACACGAAGCCGTTGCCGCAACTGCGCACCTGCTCGATCGCCTCCGCTGCCGGGCAGTGGCCGATCTGCCGCACTCCGTCGAGATAGACCACACAGTTGACGACCGCGCTGCCGAGCGGCGAACGGGCCGGGTGGCTGAGGTCCACGACACGGCGGCGGTGCGGCAGGCGGACGGCCTTGCGCAGATTGCTGATCATCGACACGACGGGCGCTCCTTCTCGCTGCAAGCGGCCAGTGTTGCAGGACAGACCGGGGCCGGACCCCCGGGCCCCGGGGGTCCGGGGGCCTCAGGGCCTGAGGGCGAAGCCCCCAGTTTCGGGAGGGGGCGGAGCAGCGGAGGAGGCCGCCGCAGGCGCGCGCCCTGGCCCGCCGGACGCGCCTAGATCTCAACGAGCCGCACCTCCGTGGCCTTGATGCTGAGCCATATGGCGCTGTGCTCGGCCAGGCCCAGTTCCGCCGCCGCGGCCGGAGTGATCTCGGCGACGACGTCGGGCACATCGACGGCGGCGACGACGACCCGCAACCGGCTTCCGAGCGCGGTGATCTCGCGGACCTCGCCGCGCCACACGTTGCGCGGGCTGCCGGTTGGCCGCTCGCCGTGCAGCGAGACGGCTTCAGGACCGATCACAGCAAGGGCCTCGGTGCCTTCGGGCAGCGGGTCCGCGGCGACGACGCGGCCGCCTCCGGGCAGGGCCAGCCCGTCGCAGACCGCCTTGCCCGGCCAGGCGTTGCGCCCGAGCATGCGGGCCACCCAGGGGGAGCGGGGTGAGCGCGTCACCTCGGCGGGAGACGCGTCCTGGAGCACCTGCCCGCCGTCGAGTACGAGGACCCGGTCGGCGAGGGAGACGGCCTCGACCGGGTCGTGGGTGACGATGAGGCAGACGCCGCCGAAGCCGGCGAGGTGTTCACGGAGGGTGTGCCGGACGTGGGCACGGGTCGTCTGGTCGAGCGCGGCGAGCGGCTCGTCGAGCAGCAGCAGCCGGGGGCGGGTGGCCAGCGCGCGGGCCAGCGCCACCCGCTGGGCCTGGCCGCCGGAGAGCTGGCCCGGCCTGCGGTGGGCGAGGTGGCCGACACCGAGGCGGTCCAGCCACTCCTGGGCCGCCCGGCGCGCCTCCCGTCGGGGTACGCGGTGGGCACGCAGCCCGTACGCGGTGTTGCTCAGCGCGCTCACGTGCGGGAACAGCGCGCCGTCCTGGGGGACCCAGGCCACGCCCCTGCCGTGCGGGGGCAGCCCGGCGGCGTCCGCGCCGTCCCCCATACGGAGCGCGGTGGTACGGGCGCGCGGGGTGAGACCGAGGAGGGCGCGCAACAGGGTTGTCTTCCCTGCCCCGTTGGGGCCGACCACGGCGATCGTCTCGCCGGGAGCGGCGTCCAGGGTGAGCCGGGGATAGCCCACGACCTGGGCGTGCAGCGGCCATTCCGCACGCTCGGGACTGGCGGGCGCCTGCGCGGACCCGCGCCCTGCGGCGGGGGCGGTCGGCCGGTCCGTGCGCTCCTCCGGCGCAGGGCCGGGCGAGGGGAGCCGGGCCGCCCCGCGGGACGGCCGGGCGGCCCCCGCCCACCGGCCCCGCAGGGCGAGCAGCACGAGCATCGCGATGGCGAGGAGGAGCAGGGACACCGAGGTCGCGGCCTGCGGCTGCTCCTGGAGGAGCAGGTAGACCTGGAGCGGCAGGGTCTGCGTGACGCCGGGCAGATTGCCCGCGAACGTGATCGTCGCGCCGAACTCGCCCAGCGCCCGCGCCCAGGTGAGCGCCGCCCCGGCGACCAGACCGGGGGCCACCATGGGCAGGGTGACCGTGAGGAAGACCCGTACCGGCGGCGCCCCGAGCGACGCTGCGGTCTCCTCGTACCGGAGGTGCAGCCCGGCGAGCGTCCCCTCCAGGCTGATCACCAGGAACGGCATCGCGACGAAGGTCGCCGCGACGACCGCGCCGGGCGTCGTGAACGGCAGTGTGAGCCCGGACCAGTCCTCCAGCCACCCACCGAGCAGCCCCCGCCGGCCGAAGGCGAGCAGCAGCGCCACACCGCCCACGGTCGGCGGCAGCACCATCGGCAGCAGGGCGAGGGAGCGTACGAGCGCCTTGCCCGGGAACTCGACGCGGGCCAGCAGCCAGGCGAGCGGCACGCCCAGAAGGAGCGACAGGCCGAGCGACCAGAAGGAGACCACCAGCGACAGCCTGAACGCCTGGGTGACGCCCGGCCCTGTGAGGTGCGAGCCGAGGTCCGCCCACGGGGTGCGGGCCAGCACACCGACGAGCGGCAGGAGCAGCAGCGCCACCGCGGCCGCGGCCGGTACGGCGAGTGGCAGCGGTACGCGATGGGGACCGCGCTGGGGCTGTGGCGGAGCTTTCATGCCGGACACGCTGCGCTCACGGCTTGAGGAAACCGGCGTCGCGCAGGATCTTCTGGCCCTGCGCGGATCCGAGCCAGTGGACGAAGTCGGCGGCCGCGTCCGCGTTCTCGGACCCCTTGAGGGTGGCCGCCGGGTACCGGGCGATGGCGTTCTGGTCGTCGGGGATCTCGACGCTCCCGACCTTGCCCTCGGCGGAGGTCGCGTCGGTGACGTAGACGATTCCGGCGTCGGCCTCACCGAGCTCGACCTTGCTGAGCACCCCGCGCACGCTCGCCTCCTGCGAGACCGGCCGCACGGTGACCTTCTGGGCGTCCAGGATCTTCTTGCTGTACCGGCCGACGGGCACCTCGGGCGCCGCGAGGATGACCTTCACCTTCTTGTCCGCCAGGTCCTTCAGGCCGTCGATCTTCTTCGGATTGCCCTTGGCTGTGGCGATGACGAGCCGGTTCCTGGCGATGACGGCCGGGTCGCCGGTGTCGTTCCGCAGCCCGTCCATCGTCGTGGTGTCGGCGGTCACGAGGGCGTCGGCCGGAGCGCCCTGCCGTACCTGGGCGGCGAGTTCCTGGGAGCCCGCGAAGGAGAAGGTCACGTGGGTGCCGGGGCGCTCGTCCTCGTAGGCCTCGCCCGCCTCCTTGAAGACGTCGGTGAGGGAGGCCGCGGCCAGCACCGTGATCGTGGCCCGCTTCCCCGGCGCCGATCCGGAACCCGACCCCTCGCCCGCACCGGATTCGCTGCCGCAGGCGGCGGCGAGCGGGATGAGAAGCGCGGCGGTGAGGGCGACCGCGGCGGTACGGGTGGCTGCGCGCCGACAGTGGGCGAAGAGGGCCATGGAGTCGTTCTCCTTCATGCTGTTGCGAGCGAATGAGCGGGAGGGCGGCTCGCGGCGGTTGGCTGTGGCGCACGGGGGAACGGCCCGGGCTGCGGTGCTACGGGGTCAGGCGCGGTCGATGTGGACGTTGGTCGACTTGACCCGGGCCACGGCCTCGACGCCCACCTCCAGGCCCAGTTCCTCCACGGCCTCGCGGGTGAGCAGCGACACGAGGCGGTGGGGCCCGGCCTGGATCTCCACCTGGGCGGCGACGTCGCCGAGCTTGACGGCTGTCACGATGCCGGGGAAGGCGTTGCGGGCCGAGGTGTAGGAGGCCTCCTCGTCGGCCGCGGCGCTCTCGCCGAGGGTGACCGAGAAGGCCGCCAGGTCCCGGCCGTCGATCAGACGGCGCCCCGACTCGTCGCGGTGCGTCCGCACTTTCCCGGCGTCGGCCCAGCGGCGCGCCGTGTCCGGGCTGACGCCCAGCAGCCGGGCCGCCTGACCGATGGTGTAGGACCGCATGTGCGGCACTCTAAGGATCAGAGGTTGTGATCTGCAAGGCTTCGGTCGCATCCGGCCAGCAGCTGCCAGGCTCCTGGCCGGATCCTCCGAAGCGCCGGACAGGGCCTATCGGAACAGCGGCCACGGCGGAGGCGAGGAGGGACTGGAGAGATCTGGATGAGCGCACGGCCGGCACACTCGCATCACCCGGGTTCGCGCCCGCACGGCTCCGCCGGATTGTTCGTGCAGCCTTAACATCGTCACAGCGGCTCCGGTTCCGAGGGGATGCTCGAAGGGGGTTCACGGTCCGTTGGACGGCCTGCCCGCGCATCTGCGCAACACCCGGTACGTGGCGGGGCGTTACCCCGGGGCGCCCGGAGGTGAAGGGGTCGAGGGCGGGGCCAACTGTCAGCGGTACGCGTATGCCGTGCTCGCGTGGTTCGGGATCGGCGTGCCGCCGCTGCGTTCCGCGGAGTTGTGGGCGGATACGACCGCGACCCGGCGGGTCGCGGTCCAGCAGCCGCTGGATCTGGTGCTGTTCGACCGCGGAGCCGTACCGGGGCTGCCGGAGGGGTACGGCGCGCACGTGGGCGTGCACCTGGCGCCCGGCCGGGTGCTGCATCTGTGTGCGGAGGCCGGCCGCCCGGCGGTGTGGGGATACGGCGAGTTCGCCGCGCGGCCGCGCTACGCGCGGTTACTGGGCGTGAAGCGGCCGGTCATCCCGGGCCCCGGACCGGCAGCTTGAACCAGATCCGCTTGCCCGACCCCAGCGGCTCCGCCCCCCACTCCTGCGCAAGCTGTTCCACGATCAGCAGCCCGCGGCTGCCCGACGACGTGTCCGAGGGCATTTTGAGCTGCGGCAGCCTGCTCGAGTTGTCCTGGACCTCGATCTTGAGCTGGGCGCCCGTCCGGTCCCCGTTCTGCCGCAGCAGCCGCGCCGTCAGCATGGCGTCCCCGTCCGTGTGCATGACCGCGTTGGCAATCAGCTCGTTGGCCGCCGTCACGGCGGCGTCGCACTGGTCGCCGAGCCCCCAGTGGATCAGGGTGTTCCGGAGCATCTGGCGGGCCAGGGCGGGGGCCTGCGGGTCCGAGTGCGTGACCAGACAGCTCCAGTGCCGCCGCTCCTCGGGCTGCCGGTCGCCGGTCAGGCCCACCAGCAGCAGGGCGACGTCGTCCTCCTGACCCTGCCGCGCCTCGATGGTGGCGACGATGTGCTCCGCCAGCTCGTCCATGTCGGCGGGGCCGCCGCGCAGGATCGTCTCGATCTGCTGCACGCCCTCGTCGATGTCCATGCCGTGGAACTCGACCAGCCCGTCGGTGCACAGCAGCAGGGTTTCCTCCGCGCCGAGCTGGAGGCGGGTCGTCGGGTACGGCGCGTGGCTGCTGTACTGCGGCAGGCCGAGCGGCAGCCCGCCGTGGATGTACGGGCGTGAGCACCGGCCGTCGGCGTGCTTGACCAACGGGCCGTGGTGCCCTGCGCGTACCAGCTCGGCATGCCCTGTCGCCGGGTCGAGGTCGGCGTAGATGCAGGTGGCGAAGCGGTCGGTGTCGAGGTCGTGGAGGAAGCTGGAGGCCCGGGCCATGAGGGTGGAGGGCGGGTGGCCCTCGGCGGCGTAGGCGCGCAGGGCGATGCGCAGCTGCCCCATGACCGCCGAGGCGTGGATGTCGTGTCCCTGGACGTCGCCGACGACCAGGCCGACCCGGCCGGTGGGGAGCGGCACGACGTCGTACCAGTCGCCTCCTATCTGATGGCCCGTGCGGGCCGGCCGGTAGCGCACGGCTATCTGTGTGCCGGGCACGCCCGGGATGCTGGCCGGGAGCATGGCCTGCTGGAGGCCGACGGCCATGGCGTGCTCCTCGTCGTAGAGCACGGCGCGCTGTACGGACTGGGCGACGGTGCCGCCCAGGGCGATCAGGAGGTTGCGCTCCTCGGGAGTGAACTCGTCCTTGTCCCGGTAGATGATGGCCAGCGCGCCGATCGGCTGGGCCTGGGCGATGAGGGGCAGGATGGCGGCGGCGGTCAGGTCGCTGCCCTCGACGTGCGGCCGCAGCCGGGGGTGTGACAGGGCCTCTTCCTTCATGGTGAAGCGAGGAGTCTGGGTACGGACCGCTTCGGCGACCGGCAGCGACTCGTCGAGGCGAACGTACCGCAGGTCGCGGGAGAACTCGGGCGGCATCCCCGCGGCGGCGACGATCCGCAGCCGGTCCTTCTCGACGAGGCTGAGGACGACGCTGCCCGCTCCGATGGCGCCCATGATCTCTTTGCTGGTCAGGGCGGCCGTCACGTCCTGGATGGTCAGTGCCTGGGACAGCACGCTGGTGGTCACCTGGACGACGTCCGTCTGGCGCTTCCGGTCCGCTTTGAGGGTGGCCTGCTGCGTGAGGTGCTCGAGCTCGGGGCTCGCGTCCCGGACGATGCCGACGACGCGGCGGGCGCGGCCGGCTCCGTCGCGCTGGATACGGCCCTGGGTGTGGCTCCAGCGGATGGTGCCGTCGGAGCAGCGGACGCGGAAGTAGGCGCCGTAGCCGTCTTTCGACGCGAGAGCGTCGTCGACGGTGTCCCGGAGCGCGGCGATGTCCTCGGGCATGATCCGCTGGGCCAGGGTTTCCGTCCGGCCGTCGTACTCGTCGGGGTCGAGGTCGTAGACGGCGAGCCCGCCCGGGTCGAGGAAGAACGTGTCGGCGTCCAGGTCCCACAGGAAGCCGCCCATGCCGTTGAGAGCCAGGACCCGGGGGAGATCCGCCCCGAGGTCCGCCTCGAGCACCTCGAATCGCATCGCCGGATACAGCTTCGGCGGCGGTTGAAGGGTGTGATGGCGTGCCATGAGGTCTCCGGACGGCTCGTGGGCGACCTACTAAAAGGTACTCGATTGCCCTTGATGCCCAAATAATGGATATACGAGTCATTTACCCCAGGATTTATGGCGTCCCGCAAGAAAGTCTGCCGGGAGGCGGGGGCAAGGGATGCAGATCCTTCGCCGCCGACCGACGATGGGACCACGCGGTTCCGATGCGCGGACGAGGAGGTACCCGGGTGTGCCCCCAGGCTTCCAGCCGCGACGGCGCCGACACCTTCCTCGACAAGGCGGCGGCCGCCATCTCGGCGGACAGCGCCGAACAGGTACTGCGGCACGTGCTGGCCGATACGCCCGCCGGGGTCGCCATCCTGGACACGAGCCTGCGCTTCCTCTACGTCAACCCCGCCTTCGCGGGCATGGCGGACATCCCGGCCGCGGGCCTCATCGGCCGGACCCTGACCGAGGTGGCGCCCGGCATCGAGAGCCGTACGGACGTGCTCCGCCAGGTGCTCCAGGACGGGGAGCCCCGCGAGGCGATCACCAGCGGCCGCACCCGGGCCGAGCCCCCGTACGAACGCCGCTGGTGGCACGGCGCCTACCACCGGCTCGAGATCGCAGGGCGGGTGTCCGGGGTCGTCGTCATGGTGCTCGAGGTCACGACGGCTCAGCGGCAGCAGCGCGACCTGGAGCAGGCCCGCGCGCGGCTGGCCCTGCTCGACGCCGCCGCCACGCGGATCGGGACCACCCTGGACATGGATATGACCTGCACACAGCTGGCGGACTTCCTCGTTCCACTGCTCGCCGACATGGCCACCGTCGAGGTACTGCCCAGCGAGGTGCCGGAGAGCAAGCCGCTGAAACCGACCGGTGGGCTGCGCATGCGGCGGCCCGCCCTGGCCTCCGTACCCGCGCTGCGCGATGCCCTGCGCCACTTCGGGAGGGCCGGCGAGTACGTGGCCCACCAGCCGGGCTCGGCGGTCGCCCGCTGCCTGGCGACCGCGGGTCCCGTGCTGGAGAACCTGCAGACCGACGAGGAGCTGCGCCGCTCGGCGCCGGACGCGGGGCGCCTGGCGGTGTACCGGGCCGCGGGCATCCACTCCACCCTCGTCGTACCGCTCGCCGCCCTGGACCACCCCTTCGGCACCGTGTCCCTGGCGCGGGCCGGGGACTCCCCCGGGTTCACCGACGAGGAGGTGGTGATCAGCCAGGACCTGGCAGGCCGTGCCGCCATCAGCATCGGCAACGCCCGCCGCTACGCCCGCTCGCAGGGCATCGCTCTGGAGCTGCAGCGCGCCCTGCTCGCCGAGCCGGGCAGCCCACACCCCAACATCGAGCTGGCCTCCCGCTACCTCCCCTCCGGCAGCAGCGCCCTGGTCGGCGGCGACTGGTACGAGACGGTCCGGCTGTCGTTCGGCAGGACCCTGCTGGTCATGGGGGACGTGATGGGCCATGGTGTCGAAGCTGCCGTCGACATGAGCTACTACCGGTCGACGCTGCGCTACGTGGCGGCGACGGGCCTGCCGCCGCACCGGATCCTGCGGCAGCTCGACGCGACGGTCTCCGACAGCGAGTCGGCCCGCCCTGCCTCGTGCCTCCTCGCGCTGGCCGACCCGGCCCGCGGCATCTGCTCGTTCGCCAGCGCCGGGCACCTGCCGCCCGCCCTCTTCTCCGCGGGCGGCACCGCCGAGCTGCTGGACCTGCCGAACGGGCCGCCGCTGGGCACCGGCCTGGGGGGCTACGAGCAGGCCACCCGCGAGCTCCGCGAGGGACAGGTGCTGCTGCTCTATACCGACGGCCTGGTGGAGCGGCGCGACGAGGACATCGACGTATCCCTGGCCCGCCTCGCCGACCTGCGGCCTTCGGTGACGGGCGACCTCGAAGAGCTGCTGGACGAGGTGCTGCGGCACCAGGTCGCCGAGGCCGCGGACGACGACGTGGCGGTCCTCGCCGCGCGGATCCGCACCCCGCGGAGCACCAGGACGGAGGGTCCCTAGCCAAGGTGCGTCCGGCGGTTCTTCCTGCGGCTGTCCGGGGCGGGCATCAGCCTTAGCCTAAGGAGGAGGGGCACCGCACACGGCCCGTACGCCTCGCGAGGAGGAGCCGTGGAGTTGGGCGTCGTCGTGGAAATCCCGCGAGGTCGGTCGGCGGCGCCTCCTGGGACGACCGCGGCGCCGCCGAAACCGGGACCGAAGCCTCGCGCGAGCGCCTGCAGCGGCAGCGATGAGTTCTGCCCTCCGGCCCCGTCCTAAGGGTTATGGGCACCGCAACAGCACGCGCCGCGGACCGCGGACGCATCGTGATCGCCGCAGCAGGAACGCGCGGCCAGAAGGGGGCAGCACATGACCGCCATGCTTGACCTCGAGCCGCCGACCCGGCAGGTGGCGCTGCTCCTGGAGGACATCACCGACGACCAGCTCTCCGCACCCACGCCGTGCGAGTCCTACTCCGTACGGGATCTGCTGGGGCATCTGCTCGGCCTCACGGCCGCTTTCCGGGACGCCGCGACGAAGACGCTCGGGCCGTCGACGCAGGCCGACCCGAGCACCACGGCGCCGCCACCGCTGGCCGGCGACTGGCGCGGCCGCCTCGCGAAGCAGCTGGGAGAACTCGCCGAGGCCTGGCGGGACCCTGCGGCCTGGGAGGGGATGACCCAGGCGGGCGGCATCACCTTCCCGGCCTCCGAAGCCGGCCGGGTCGCCCTCAACGAGGTGCTCCTCCACGGCTGGGATCTCGCCCGCGCCACCGGCCAGGCCTACACCGGCGACGAGGCGAGCCTGCGGGCCTCGATCGCGTTTCTGGGCCGGTCCACGGATCCCGAGGACCGCAAGGGCATGTTCGGGCCCGTCGTCGAGGTCCCGGAGGACGCGCCGCTCCTCGACCGCGCGGTCGCCCTCAGCGGACGGCAGCCGTCCTGGTCACCGCGAGCGTCGTCGAAACCGTAGGCGTGGCGTGAGAACCGCTGCGTCGTCAGGCGGAGGCGAGGGCGACCTCGGTCGACTTGATCAGCGCCGCCACGGGGGCCCCGGGCGCGAGCGACAGGTCGTCGGCGGCGTCCTTGGTGATCGCGGCGGTCAGCACACCGCCTTCCACGCGCACTCTGACGACCGCCATGGCCCCGCCGGCCGCGATCCCCTCGACGGTGCCCGCGATCTGGTTGCGGATGCTGATACCCGCCACCGGTTCGGTCGCCAGCGACACCTCGGTGGACTTGACGAGGGCCCGGACGGCGGAGCCCGCGGCGATGCCCAGCTCCTCGACCGCGTCCCGCGTGACGGCGGCGGTGATCTCCTGCCCGCTGTCGAGGCGGACCTTGACCGCGGCCATCACCTCGCCCGCGGTGACGGAAGTGACGGTGCCTCGGAACTGGTTGCGGATGCTCAGGCTCATGGGAGTTCTGCCTCGCGGTCGGTGAGCGGCCAGGATGCCACCCGCCGCGCCGCGGGAACCGCCGTGACACTCCGCAAGCCCGCAGGTCCGGACCCGTAGGACGGTGCGTCCTGTACCTGCCGTGCGTCCTGTACCTGCCGTGCGTGCCGTACGTGTTGGCGCCACGAGCCGCGTCGTCACGTCATGCGGCCCTACCTTCTTGAGTGCGTCCCTGGAGCTCGCGACTCTGGGACTGCGCGGTGCGGGAGGCGGCCGTCGTGGTCACGCCGCTTCCACCGGGTGTTCGCTCTCGTGCCGCAGCAGCAGCCGCTTGCGCTCGAGGCCTCCCGCGTAGCCGGTCAGCGAACCGTCGGCGCCGATCACGCGGTGGCAAGGGCGTACGAGGAGAAGCGGGTTCGCGCCGATGGCCGTCCCCACCGCGCGGACCGCCGCACGCGGCACACCGATCAGGCCGGCCAGCATGCCGTACGTCGTCGTGGTGCCGTACGGGATGGTGTCCAGCGCCTTCCACACCCGCTGCTGGAAGTCGGTGCCACGGGTGGTGTGCTCGATATCGAAGCGGGTCAGCCGGCCGTCGAAGTAGGCGCGGAGCTGCCGGGCGATCTCGGCGAAGGCGTCAGGGGCCCGGCGCCAGCCGTCCTGGACGACCGCACCGCCCCTCTGGCCGGGCACGGACAGCGAGACGAGCGCAATGCCGCCGTTCTCGGTCGCCGACTCCTCGCCCACCACGAGCAGTTCGCCCAGCGGGCTGTCGATCGTCGTGTAGACCGTCATCGGTCCGTCCTTCCTTGCTGTTTCCTGCCGTTCACCGGTTTCACCGCTTTCACCGACGAGTCTGCGCTGTCGGCTGCGCCGTTTCCGGCGGGATTCGGACGTCGCATTCCCGCTGGCGCGGAGGGCTCGTCGGCGACGGCCGGGTTCCACAGGTGGTGCATGGCGTACGTGCGCCAGGGCCGCCACCGCTCGGCGTCCTCCGCCGTGGCGCCCACGCGCCGCAGGCCGGCGCGGATGGCGGCGTCCCCGGTCAGCAGCACGTCGGGGTCGCCAAGGGCGCGCATGCGGACGTAACCGGCGGTCCAGGGCCCGATGCCGCGCAGGTCGAGCAGGGCTCGCTCGGCCTCGTCGCGGTCGGCGCCCGGATCGAGGCAGACGGTGCCGTCGGCGAGCGCCCGGCTGAGGGTGCGCAGGGCGGCCCGGCGGGACTCCGGCATCCCGATGTCCTCGAGTGCCGCCTCGGCGAGCTCGGTCACTTGCGGAAACAGGTGGGTGAGGCCGCCGTCCGGCGACGGCAGCGGCGCGCCGTACGCCGCCACCAGCGCGCCGCCCAGGCGCCGCCCGGCCGCCACCGAGACCTGCTGCCCGAGTACGGCGCGGACGGCCAGCTCGTGCCCGTCGGCTGCGCCCGGGGCCCGAAGTCCCGGGCGGCGGGCGACGAGGGCGGCGAGCGCCGGGGCGTCGGCGAGGCGCTCGGCCACCGCGTACGGGTCGGCGTCCAGGTCGAACAGGCGCCGTACCCGCTGGGTCGCCGTGGTCAGATCGCGCAGCTCGCTCAGGCGCAGCCGGCACTCCAGCCAGCCTCCTCCCCCGGACTTCGTCCGCCGGGTGCCGCCGCCCGGCCGCTCCCGGACCTCGACGACACCCGTGCCGTGCGGCAGCCGCAGCGTGCGGCGGTAGGTGCGGTCGCCGGGTTCGCCCGTGATCTCCTCAATGCCGGTGATGGCACGCCGTGCCAGGTAGTCGAAGACTTCGGCGGACCCGTAAGGACCGCGGTACGCGAGCCTGAGGGGCACCCTGGCGGCTCCGGTCTCCGTAGCAGCTCGGGGCTCCGTGGCGGCTCCGGTCTCCCGCGGAGACCGCCTCTCCCGCGCAGTCCGGATCTCCCGCAGCGTCCGGGGCTCGTGGGCCGCCACCGAGCCGGAGCGCGACGTAGGCCCGCCGCCCGCGGCACGCAGCTCGCTGGGCGTGAGGGCGTAGATCTCCCGGATCGTGTCATTGAACTGCCGCACGCTCGCGAAGCCGGCGGCGAAGGCGATCTCGGCCGCCTGCAGCCCCGTGGTCTGCAGCAGTACGCGCGCCGTGTGCGCGCGCTGGGCCCGGGCCAGGGCTATCGGGCCCGCCCCGAGCTCGGCGTTCAGCTGCCGCTGTACCTGGCGGGCGCTGTAGCCCAGCCTGGCGGCCAGGCCCGCGACGCCTTCCCGGTCCACGACACCGTCGCCGATCAGCCGCATGGCCCGGCCGACGACATCGGCGCGGGCGTTCCACTCGGCGGAGCCGGGCACCGCGTCCGGGCGGCAGCGCCGGCAGGCGCGGAAGCCCGAGCCCTGGGCTGCGGCCGCGGTGGGAAAGAACGTGACATTCCTGCGCTTGGGCGTCATCGCGGAACAGCTGGGCCGGCAGTAGATACCCGTCGTGGAGACGGCGAAGAAGAATTCCCCGTCGAATCTGGCGTCCCGGCTGCGCACCGCCTCGAATTTGCTGTCCTCGCTCATCACACATCCCAGTGTGTGCTATTCCGTGCGCAGTGGCTGGCGGAAATCGGACACGAAATTCCCGGCCGCGGCACGTACGCCGCCGTCGGCGGCCCCTCCCGCCCGTTCGGAGTGCGCCGTGATCCCTTCGGCTCATCACCGCGTAACCCGCCGACATATAGGGCGTTATGACCGATTGCTATCGCCGTCGAAAGGCGGCGGAGGTTCCTTTTGCAGAAGGAGAAAGTCAATGTCACGTATCGTCAGGGCCGCAGCGGTCACTGCGGTCGCGAGCGCGATGGTTACCGGCGCTGCCGGCACCGCAGTCGCCGGCACGGACGCCAAGGGTGCGGCCGTCAACTCGGGCGGGGTCATCGCCGGCAACGTCGTCCAGATTCCGATCCACGTCCCGATCAACTTCTGCGGTAACAACGTCAGCTGGCCGGGCGGCGCCAGCTTCTTGAGCCCGACCATCGGCAACACCTGCGTCAACGCCGAGGGCAAGTTCGACAAGGACAAGTACGACCGCAAGAGGCACAAGGACAACGGCCACGGCCACGGCTTGAAGGACGACGGCAAGAACGGCAAGAACGGCAAGAAGTACGGCTACTGACCGCCCGGCGGCCGGCGGATGACAGCGCATCATCCCCCGGCGGCCTGCCCTGAGGGCCCGAAAGCCACCGGTGGCCTCCCGCACGAGCGGGAGGCCACCGCGCGTTGTGGCGGACTCAGCCCCGCTCGGAGACGGGACGGAGCAGCAGCAGCGCGGTGTCGTCGGTGCGGTCGCCGGAGGGCTGCGCGCGCTGGATGAGGCGGTCGGCGAGATCGTCCAGACCCAGGCCCCCGGCGTGGCTGAGGGTGTCGGCGAGACCGGCGACGGTGCGTTCCTCGTCGGTGCCCGGAGCTTCGATGAGGCCGTCGGTGTAGAGCGCGAGGAGCGAGCCGGGCGGCAGGCCGATCTCGAGGGTCGGGTACCGGCTGTCGCGGTCGATGCCCAGCAGCAGCCCGGGAGGCGGGGCGAGGACCTCGGTCCGGCCGTCGGGGTGGCGCAGCAGGGGTTGCGGGTGGCCGGCGGAGGCCATGCAGGCCCGCTGCCGCCGCAGGTCGAGGTGGACGTAGAGACAGCTGGTGAACAGGCCCGGGTCCAGATCGATGAACAGGCGGTTCGTACGGGCCAGAACGACGTCGGGGCTCGCGCCCGCGACGGCGTGGGCGTGGACGGCTGTGCGGACCTGCCCCATGAGGGCGGCGGCGGTGACGCTGTGGCCCTGGACGTCGCCGATGACGGCGGCCGCGGTGTCGCTGTCGAGGCGGATGAGGTCGTAGAAGTCGCCGCCGATGTCCATGCCGCGGGTGGAGGGCAGATAGCGGGCGGCGACGTCCAGTCCGGTGACGCGGGGCAGCGTTGGCGGAAGGAGCGCGGACTGCAGGCCGCGGGCGAGCCGGTGCTTGGTGTCGTACAGCCGGGCGCGGTCCAGGGCCTGGGCTATGAGGCCGCTGAGCGAGCTGAGGGCGGCACGCTCGTCGGGGGTGAAGGGGTGGGGCTGTTCGTAGGCCATGAGGCAGCAGCCGACGGGGCGGCCAGAGGCGATCAGGGGCAGGAAGGCCCAGGCGGACATGCCGGAGTGGATCGGGGCGAGGGCCGGATACTCCCGCTCCAGCTCGTCGCGGGAGGCGAAGAAGGACGGTTCGCCCGCGGTGAGGGCGCGTACGCCGGGGGTGGGCGCGGAGAGCGGGGTGCCGTCGAAGCTCTCCACGGTCTCGGGCGCGTAGCCGCGGAAGCCGATGACGCGCAGCCTGCCGCCCTCGGCGACCAGCAGGGCGAGCCCCTGGGCGCCGAAGGCGGGCAGGATCTGGTCGGCCACGAGGTCGGCGACGTCCTGCACGCCGACGGCCTCCGTCAGCGCACCGGCCAGCAGCATCAGGTGGTAGATCGCTCCCACCCGGGTGGGGGCCGTGTCCGGCCCGGCCTCCGGGGGGAGCCGGCCCTGCGGGCGGTCCTTGATACGGGTGGGGGTGATGCGCACGCTGATGCCGGAGGCGTCCGGGTACAGCTGGAAGAACAGCCACTGGCCGGACGGGCGCCGGGCGGTGAAGGACGTCGGCCGGCGGCTGAAGACGGCGGCGCGGTAGCGGTCCTCGTAGACCGGGTCGGCCAGCCAGGGCAGCGCCTCCCACAGCCGCGCCCCGACCAGCCCCCGGGTGTCCTCGCCGAGCAGGTCGGCCGCCTTGCGGCTGATGAACGTGATCCGCCCCTCCAGATCCAGTCCGCATCCGCCTCCGGGAAGGCGGTCGACGAACTCCACCGCCGCCAGCGCCTCTGCCCGGCCCGGGGGCTCGGGGCGCACTTGGGGCAGCACTCGCGGCTCGTGCCCGGGTTCGATGCGCTGCCCGGACTCGGCGGCCTGCTGCAGCAGCCCGGCCAGGCGGGCGCAGGCGCCGTCGATCCGGTCGAGTTCGGTCGCGTTGAGCTGCTCCGGGTGCGAACCGGGCCAGAGCAGCAGCAGCGCGCCCCACACGGTCGTCTCGGTGGCGATGGGGGCGGCGGCCAGCGCGAAGTGATACGGGAGGACGAGGGCGGCGCGCGGATAGCGGCGGGCCAGTTCGCCCTGGGCGCCGACCCACACCAGGTGCCCTTCGTGCACTGCGTCGGTCACGGGCAGCGGAGCGGCCAGGCCCACGCGCGCCCACGGTGTGGCGAACTCCCGCGGCACCCCGGTCATGGCCTCCAGGCCCAGCATCTGCCGGCCGGGGACCAACAGATAGACCCCGCCCGCGTACGCGCCCGTGTCGCGCACGACCTCGGCCAGGATCCGGTCCAGCAGCCGCCGTGCGAATTCCGGACCCGGGGTCCGAGCAGCGTGGCCCATAGTGCGGACCTTACGCCCGGGGCAAGGCGTTGGCACGGCGGGCTTCCGCGCATCCAAGCGGGTCGCGTACGCCCACGCCGCAACATCCAAGCGGGTCGCGTACGCCCACGCCGCAACCTACAGTGGCGGATATCTGACGGAATGGCGCATATCGCCCATCGCCCTGACCATTGGGAGGGCACATGACCCGTATCTCGGTGACGGTGGACGGCACTGCGTACGAGGACGATGTGGAGCCCCGCCTGCTGCTCGTCCACTACGTGCGGGACCGCTTGGGCCTGACCGGCACCCCCGTCGGATGCGACACCACGAACTGCGGGACCTGCACGGTCGACCTCGACGGGGAGAGCGTGAAGAGCTGCACGGTGCTGGCCGTCCAGGCCGACGGGAGCCGGGTGACGACGATCCAGGGCCTCGCCCCGGGCGGCGAGTGGCACCCCCTGCAGACCGCGTTCCACCAGCAGCACGCCCTGCAGTGCGGCTACTGCACTCCGGGCATGATCATGGCCGCCCGGGACCTGCTCCGGGAGAACCCGGACCCCACCCCGGACGAGGTCCGCCACGCCCTGGAGGGCAACCTCTGCCGGTGCACCGGCTACCAGAACATCGTGCGTGCCGTGCTCGCCGCGGCCGCCGAGATGCGCCGCCGCGGCGCCCCCGCGCCCGGCGCCGAGGAGGCCGCGCCCACCGCGGCCGGGCGGGGGGCTCCGGTATGACCACCCAGCCGCTCGCGGGCGGCGAACTCGGCCGCTCCCGGGTCCGCAAGGAGGACGCCCGGCTGGTCACCGGCAGGACCAGGTGGACCGACAACATCACCGTCCCCGGTCTGCTGTACCTGGCACTCCTCCGCAGCCCGATGGCGCACGCCCGGCTCGACCGCGTGAACGTCGCGCCCGCCCTCGAACGGCCCGGCGTGATCGCCGCCTTCAGCGGCCGCGACCTGGCCGACGAGCTCGGCTCCCTGCCCTGCGTCTGGCCGCTGACCGAGGACATCGTCATGCCGGACCACCCGCCGCTCGCCGTCGACGAAGTCCGGTACGCCGGCGATCCGGTGGCCGTCGTCGTCGCGCGCGACCGGTACGCGGCGGCCGACGCGCTCGAGGCCGTCGAGGTGGACTACGAACCGCTGCCTCCCGTGCTCGACATGGAGGCCGCGCTGGCCGAGGGCGCCCCGCTGGTCCACTCCGGCAAGGGCACGAACCGCTGCTACACCTGGCCGCTCGCCACCGGCGACTACGACGAGGCCAGGGCGCGGGCCGACGTCGTACTCCGCCGCCGCTACCACCAGCAGCGGCTCATCCCCAACGCGATGGAGCCGCGGGCCGTGGTCGCCACCCCGCCCACCGGCTCGGACGAGTTCACCCTCTACTCCTCGACCCAGGTCCCGCACATCGCGCGCGTGACGCTCTCCATGACCACCGGCATCCCCGAGCACCGGCTGCGCGTGGTCGCCCCCGACGTCGGCGGCGGCTTCGGCTCCAAACTCCAGGTGTACGGCGAGGAGGCCCTCGCCCTCGCGGTGGCCAGGCGGCTCGACCGCCCGGTGAAGTGGACCGAGTCCCGGTCCGAGGGCTACCTGGCGACCCATCACGGCCGCGGCCAGATCCAGGACGTCGAGATCGCGGCCACCCGGGACGGCACGCTGCTGGGCCTGAAGGTGGACCTGCTCGCGGACATGGGCGCGTACCTGATGCTGATCGCCCCCGGCACCCCGATCCTCGGCTCCTTCATGTACCCGGGCATCTACAAGATGGACGCCTACAGCTTCACCTGCACCGGCGTGTTCACCACGATGACGCCGGTGGACGCCTACCGCGGCGCCGGCAGGCCCGAGGCGACCTTCGCCATCGAGCGGACGATGGACGAGCTGGCCGCCGAGCTCGGCGCGGACCCCGTCGAGCTGCGCCGCCACAACTGGATCCGGCACGAGGAGTTCCCGTACACCACGGCCGGCGGGCTCACCTACGACACCGGCAACTACGAGGTGGCCACCAGCCGGGCTCTCGCGCTCTTCGGCTACGACGACCTCAGGGCCGAGCAGCGGCAGCGCAACGCCATGGGCGACAGCGTCCGCCTCGGCATCGGCGTCTCCACGTACACCGAGATGTGCGGCCTCGCCCCGAGCCGGGTGCTGCGCGACCTCCGCTACGCCGCGGGCGGTTGGGAGGCGGCCGCCATCCGGATGCTGCCCACCGGCAAGGTCCAGGTGGTCACCGGCACGAGCCCGCACGGGCAGGGCCATGTGACCAGCTGGAGCCAGATCGCCGCGGACGTGCTGGGCGTGCCGTTCGAGGACGTCGACGTGGTGCACGGCGACACCAAGGTCACGCCGCAGGGCATGGACACCTACGGCTCGCGCTCGCTCGTGGTCGGCGGGGTCGCGGTCCACCACGCAGCGCTGAAGGTGGTGGAGAAGGCCCGCAAGGTCGCCGCACACCTGCTCGAGGCGAGTGAGGCCGACCTGGAGTTCTCCGGCGGCGCGTTCTCGGTGAAGGGCTCGCCCGAGGCGCGGAAGACGATCCAGGAAGTGGCGTTCGAGGCGTTCTCCTCGCACGACCTGCCCGACGGCATGGAGCCGACGATCAACGCCGAGCACCTGATGGACCCGGACAACTTCTCGTTCCCGCACGGCACCCACCTGTGCGCGGTCGAGGTCGACACCGAGACGGGCCATATCCGGATCCGCTCTTATGTGTGCGTCGACGACGTCGGCCGGGTGATCAACCCGATGATCGTCGAGGGCCAGGTGCACGGCGGCGTGGCACAGGGCATCGCCCAGGCGCTGTACGAGGAGGCGGTGTACGACGCGGACGGCAACCTGGTCTCCGGCACGATGGCCGACTACCTCGTGCCCTCGGCCCCCGACCTGCCCGACTTCGTCACCGACCGCACCGAGACACCGGCGACGTCCAACGCACTGGGCGTCAAGGGCGTCGGCGAGGCCGGGACGATCGCCTCGACCCCGGCGGTCGTCAACGCGGTCGTGGACGCGCTGCGGCCGCTGGGCGTCCACGACGTCCGCATGCCGTGCACGCCCGAGCGGATCTGGCAGGCCATCAGGCAGGCGGAGGAAGCAGTCGAGGAGGGTGAGCAATGATTTCCGCCGCATTCGACTACGCACGGCCGCAGAGCCTCGACGAGGCGGTGAGCGCGCTGGCCGGGGGTGGCGAGGAGGCGAAGGTGCTGGCCGGCGGCCAGAGCCTGCTCCCGATCCTCCGGCTGCGGCTCGCCTTCCCGGATCTGCTGGTCGACGTCGGGCGCGTGCCGGAGCTGCGGGGGGTGCGCGAGGAGGCCGGGACGCTGGTCATCGGCGCGATGACCAGCCACCACGACGTCATCCGCGACCCGTTGGTGCGCCGGTACGCCGGGCTGCTGGCAGCGGCGGCCGAGACCGTCGCCGACCCCGCCGTACGCCACCGGGGCACCCTCGGCGGTTCGCTCGCCCACGCCGACCCCGCGGGCGACCTCCCGGCGGTGGCCCTCGCCCTCGACGCCGAGCTGGTCGCGGCGGGGCCGCAGGGGCGGCGCACCATCCCGGCGCGCGAGTTCTTCACCGACTACCTGCAGACCGCGCTGCTGCCCGGCGAGCTGCTGGTGGAGGTCCGGGTGCCGAAGATGGAGAACTGGGGTTTCCACTACGAGAAGTTCCACCGGGTCGCGCAGTCCTGGGCGGTCGTCGGGGTGGCCACGGCGGTACGGCGCGACGACGGCCGCATCGCGGAGGCCCGTATCGGCCTGACCAACATGGGGCCGGCTCCGGTGCGGGCGGGCGCCTGCGAGTCGGCGCTGGCCGGGGCCGCAGCCGAACCGGGCGCCGTGGCGCGGGCCGCCGAGTCGGCGGCGGAGGGCACCCGGCCGGCTTCCGACCTCTCCGGGTCGCCCGAGTACCGCGAGCACCTCGCCCGGGTGCTGACCCGCCGCGCGGTGTTGGCAGCGGCCGGGGTGGAGTGAGGACGGCGGGCGGAGCGGATGAGCGCGAGTACGCGAAGGAGCCCGGCGGCGGGGAGCGGTGGCGCGCAGCGGGACACCGGCGGGGGATCCACGGACCCGCCCGCGCGGGACACCGGCGCCGTACCCACGGACCCGCGGGATGTCCACCCGGCGCCCGGGGATCCGTCCGGTGGCAGCCCCTCCGCACTGCGGGCCCGCCTGGAGGAGACCGGCTATCTCGTGGACGACGGGCTCGCCATCGCCTGCTTCCTCGCGCTGAAGCTGCACCGGCCGCTCTTCTGCGAGGGCGACGCGGGCGCGGGCAAGACCTCGCTCGCCTCCGCCCTCGCCCAGGTCCTCGGTGCGCCGCTGATCCGGCTGCAGTGCTACGAGGGCATCGACGCCGCCCAGGCGCTCTACGACTGGGATTTCCCGCGCCAGCTGCTGCATCTGCGGGCCGCCGAGGCCGCGGGGGTCACGGAGGCGGACCGGCTGGAGAGCGAGCTCTACAGCAGGCGCTTCCTCATCGCCCGCCCGCTGCTGCAGGCGCTGGAGACCCACCCTTCGGTACTCCTGGTCGACGAAGTCGACCGCGCCGACGACGAGTTCGAGGCGTTTCTGCTCGAGCTGCTGTCGGAGTACGCGGTCACGATCCCCGAACTGGGCACCCTGCGGGCCGAGTCGCCGCCCGTCGTGGTGGTCACCTCCAACCGGACGCGCGAGGTCCACGACGCCCTGAAGCGGCGCTGCCTCTACCACTGGTTCGACCACCCCGGCTTCGAGCGCGAGCTGGCGATCGTACGCCGCAGGCAGCCGCAGGTGACCGAGCGGCTCGCCGCCCAGGTCACGGCCGTGGTGCAGACGCTGCGCGGGCAGGATCTGGTCAAGCCGCCCGGCGTGGCCGAGACCATCGACTGGGCCGAGGCCTTGGACGCGCTCGGCGCGAGCGAGCTCGACGCGGAGCTGGCCGTCGCCACCCTCGGCTCGGTGCTCAAGTACCGCGAGGACGCGGAGCGGGCCCGCGGCCTGGACCTGACGACGATCCTCGCGGGGCGGGGGGTGTAGGGCGAATGAAAAGGTGTGGGCAATCGTTCCGCAGGGGCGATGGGGGCGCCGCCATGCCGTCCGGGCTATGGGAGAGGGTGGGCACACCCGATCCGCAGCCGGCGACGGCGAGCAACCACGGCCGGACCGGCCCCTCTGCGGATGCGACCACCGTCCTGGTCGGCTTCGCACGGGCCCTGCGCGCCGCGGGCGTCGACGCGGGGTCCGACCGGGTTCAGGCGTTTCTCGGGGCGCTCGACGTTCTGGGGCCCGGAGTGCGGTCGGACGTCTACTGGGCGGGGCGGCTCACACTCTGCGGGGACGAGGACGATCTGCGGCGCTACGACGGGGTCTTCGCCGCGTACTTCGACATCCGGCCGGACTTCGCCGAGCGGGCGCATCCGCTTCCCCGGCCGGCGGTGCGGCTCGCACCGGCCGCAACTGCGCCGACCGGCACGGGCGATGAGGACGTCGGCGCGGCCGCGCCGACGGCGGCCACGCTTGCCAGTTCCGCCGAGGTGCTGCGCCACCGCGACGTGGGCGAGCTGTCCTCGTCCGAACGGGCCGCGCTGCGGCGGCTGCTCGCGGCGTTCTCGCTGAGCGGCGAGCCGCGCCGTACGCCGCGGCTGCGCCCGGCCGGGCGCGGCGCCGTCGATCCGCGGCGCACCGTACGGGAGTTGCTGCGCGGCGGCGGCGAACCGGCCCGGCTGCGCTACCGCGCCCCGTCCGCCAAACCCCGCCGGGTGGTGCTGCTGCTCGACGTGAGCGGCTCGATGGCCCCGTACGCCGACGCTCTGCTGCGCTTTGCGCACGCCGCCGCCCATGGACAGGCGGGGCCGGGGGAGCGGGCCCGGAACCGTACGGAGGTGTTCACCGTCGGCACCCGGCTGACCCGCGTGACCCGGGAGCTGGCGCACCGGGACCCGGACGCCGCGATGGCCGCTGTCGGGGCCGCGGTGCCCGACTGGAGCGGCGGCACCCGCCTCGGCGAGATGCTCCGCGCCTTCCTCGACCGGTGGGGGCAGCGCGGCATGGCCCGCGGGGCGGTGGTCGTCCTGCTGTCCGACGGATGGGAGTGCGGCGACCCGGCGCTGCTCGCGGCGCAGATGCGGCGGCTGCACCGGCTCGCGCACCGGGTGGTCTGGGCGAACCCGCGCAAGGGGCGGCCCGGTTACGCGCCGCTCGCGGCCGGTATGGCGGCGGCCCTGCCCAGCGTCGACTCCTTCGTCGAGGGGCACAGCCTGGGCGCCCTGGAGCACGTGGCGGCGGTCGTGAGGGGAGCGGTCGATGCGTGAGATCCTCCCGGCCCTGCGCCGCTGGTACGAGTCGGGGACGCCGTTCGGGCTCGCCACGGTCGTCGCCGTGACCCGCAGCGCGCCGCGCGGCCCGGGGGCGGCGATGGCGGTGAACCCGGAGGACGAGGTGGTGGGCAGTGTCTCCGGCGGCTGCGTGGAGGGCGCGGTCTTCGAGCTGGCGAAGGAGGTCGTGGAGACCGGGCAGGCACAGCTGGAGAGGTTCGGCTACAGCGACGAGGACGCGTTCGCCGTCGGGCTCACCTGCGGCGGCGAGATCACGCTGCTGGTGCGGCCGGTGTCGCAGGCGACGGACCCGGCGTTCGCGGAGGTCGCAGAGGCGGTGGCCGACCAGCGCCCGGTCGCGATGGCCACCGTCCTCGACGGGCCGGCCCCGCGTGGCGCCACGCTCGCCGTCTGGCCCGAGCGGGTCTCCGGCACGCTCGGCTCCGGCGGCCTCGACGCGGCGGTCGCGGCGGACGCGCGCGGGGAGCTGGCGCAGGGCGCGACCGGGCAGCGCCACTACGGGCCGCACGGCGAGCGACGGGAGGACGATGTCGCCGTATTCCTGCAGTCGTTCGCCCCGCCGCCGCGGATGCTGGTGTTCGGCGCGATCGACTTCGCGGCGGCCGTGGCCCGCATCGGCGCGTTCCTCGGCTACCGGGTCACCGTGTGCGACGCACGGCCGGTCTTCGCCACGCCCAAGCGCTTCCCCGAAGGCGTGGAGGTGGTCGTGGACTGGCCGCACCGCTACCTGCGGAACACCCAGACGGACGGACGGACCGTGATCTGCGTGCTCACCCACGACCCCAAGTTCGACGTGCCGCTCCTCGAGGTCGCGCTGCGCTCCCCCGCCGCGTACGTCGGCGCGATGGGCAGCCGCCGCACCCACGAGGACCGCCTGAAGGCGCTGCGGGAGACCGGACTTGAGGACGCGGAGCTGGCGCGGCTGCGCTCGCCGATCGGCCTCGACCTGGGCGCCCGTACGCCCGAGGAGGTGGCCGTCTCGATCGCGGCGGAGATGGTGGCGTTGCGCTGGGGCGGCAGCGGCACGGCGCTGACGGAGACGGCGGGCGCGATCCACCCTCCGCATCTGAAACCGGTGTGAGGAGGAGCCTGCCGGTGTGCGGAGGCTGAGCAGGCTGAGGACGAGGAGGACGCCGAGGAGGCTGAGGAGGAGAACATGGAGCTGCACCACGAGTTCACCGTCCCGGTCCCGGTCGACGAGGCGTGGCGGGTGCTGCTGGACATCGAGCGGGTGGCGCCCTGCATGCCGGGGGCGTCGGTCGAGGGGTTCGACGGCGAGACCATCACCGGCGCCGTGAAGGTGAAGGTCGGCCCGATCACGGTGACGTACCGGGGCACGGCGACCTTCCGGGAGCAGGACGAGTCCGCGCACCGGATCGTCCTGGCCGCAAGCGGCCGGGAGGTCCGCGGGCAGGGCACGGCACGGGCCACGGTGACAGGGACGCTGGCCGGACACGACGGCGGGGAGACGGCGGTGACCGTGGCGACCGACCTGACGGTCACCGGGCGGCCGGCCCAGTTCGGGCGCGGGGTGATGGCCGAGGTGGGCGAGAAGCTCATCGGCCAGTTCGCCGCGTGCCTGTCGGAGCAACTGGCCCGTGCGGCACCGGCTGCGGCGACCGCCGAGACCGCCCCTGCGGCCCCGGAACCGGCTCCGGAACCGGCTCCGGAACCAGCGATCCAGCCGATCGACCTCCTCCGCGCGGCGGGCGCCCCACTCGCCAAGCGCGCGGCAGCCGCCCTCGCCTTCGCCGCCCTCACCGCGCTGGTGGCGGTCCTGTGCCGCCGCAGGAGGCGGTGACGGGGACCATGCCGTGCTCCGGCTGACGCGGAAGGACCCGCCGGGCGCGCCCCCGGCGGGTCCTTCGGCTATCTCGTGTGCCTCGTGCCGCCGTTCAGGGGGCGGCAGGGGCAGTAGGGGCGGCTGACCGCGAGGCCGTGCCGCTCGCCGTCTCATCTGCGGTGCCGGGTACGAGCACCCGCTCGGCGAGGTACCCGAAGAGCAGCCCGAACGCTGCCCACAGCAGAGCCTGGATGCCGACCGAGGCCAGCCGGAACTCCCACAGCACGGCGGCCGGGAAGTCGGCGGGCGTCTCGTCGAACGCCGGCAGGAACGCCATGGCGAGGGCGGTCGCCCCCACGAAGGCCGCCGAGGCGACGATCGAGGCGTTCCAGTTGCCGAGGCGTCCGGCGAGCCGCCGCCCCAGCAGGGTCGCGCCCACGACCAGCAGCACGCTGAGCACGATCATCAGGAAGTACAGCGCGGTGCGCTGGTTGATGGTGCCCGGATCGCTCGTCGCGGGCGGATTCGCCGGGTACTTGAGGAACGGCACCAGGCAGATCGTGACGAAGGCCGCCGCTGCGACCAGCGCCGCGGTGGCCCGGGGCCCGAACCGGCCGATACGGCCCAGAGCGAAGCAGAACGCCAGCGAGGCGATACCGCCCACGGCGATGCCGAAGACCAGCGTGCCGGTGGCCAGGCCGGCGGTCGACTGCACCGACCGGCTGACCAGCTCCACGCCCTCGTGCCCGTGCCCGTGGGACTGGGCTTCCTCGTAGGCGATGGCGGCGTCCACGGACGGTTCGCCGATGAGGTACGCGAGGCCGAAGGCCAGCAGACCCGCGACGACGCCCGCGAGCATGCCGCGTACCAACAGGGTGCGTACAGTGACGGAGTTCATGTGCGCGTCGTCCCCGCTCAGTGGCAGGGGAAGCCGAGCAGGTGCCTGCCGTCGTGCACCCACTCGTGGACGCCCTCGCCGGAGAACACCGCGAAGGCCCCCTGCTCGGCTCCGACGAAGTACAGCAGGACGAGCATCAGGATGCCGAAGAACGCGGCCCAGGGCAGGACCGCCCGGATCGGCAGGGGCGCTAGGGCGGGCGGGGAAACAGGTGCGGGGGCAACGGCGGACTGGGCCATGGCGAGACCTCCTCGGGAACACGCGTCCCGTCATCGGGTGGAGCTACGCGACGACGGCGCGGGGTCTGACTCGCCTCGCCGCCACCTCCCTGTGGGCGGATGGCCGCTCGGCACACAGTGGCGCGACCGTGCCGGATTTGCACCGGACTTCCGTACGCACCGTCGTCCTGTCGCACCAGACGGTACAGGCCCCTGTCCCACCAGCCAATACCGGCCATGGGCCAGACCTCCCGGGACGGGTCCCGGCGACCGCCACGGGCGATGACCTGGAGCGCAGGGATAGCATCACCGCACACCCGTACCAACCCGGCCGCAGGCTCGGGCAAAATACGGCGCCTGCCCGCGCGCCCGCTCGACGGAAGGACCTGCTCCCATCACCATCCGGCTGACCCTGATCGCCCCGGCGTCCAGCGCGGCCCTACGGGAGGCCAGGTTCGACGACGACGGTTCCCTCGACGACCGCGGGCTCCAGGACGCGCGGGCCGCCGCCGCGTCGCTGGCCGCGGCGACCTGGCGGCAGTACCGCGGGCCGTCCACGCGCTGCCGCCAGACCGCCGAGGCCCTCGGCCTGGACGCCGAGCCCGAACCTGCCCTGCGCGACTGCGACATGGGGCGGTGGCGCGGCCGCGCGCTGGCCGACCTCGCCGCGGCCGAGCCCGAAGGTCTCGCCGCCTGGACCTCGGACCCCGCCGCCGCCCCGCACGGCGGCGAGTCCGTCCTCGAACTCTGCGGGCGTATCGCCGCCTGGCTCGACGACCTGCCGGCCGACGCGGGCCGGACGGTCGCGATCGCCGAGCCCGCGGTCGTACGCGCCGCGATCCTGCACGCCCTGTCCGCACCCCCGCAGTCGTTCTGGCGCATCGACGTGCCCCCGCTGTCCGCCACCCGCCTGGTCGGCCGCACAGGCCGGTGGAATCTGCGCGTTGACGGCCTGTCGGGGTGAGTCCACGGCCCCCGGGCGCTCCCCGCTCGACGAAGCCGCTGCACCGCCGCCCCCTCACCGGATCTGACGGCGTACGAGCTCGTGGAACAACCCGCCCGTGTCGGCGAGCAGTTCTGCGGGTGGGCCCTGCTGGGCGACGCGGCCGTCCGACATGACGATCACCCGGTCCGCGTCCATGACGGTGGAGAGCCGGTGGGCGATCACGATGCGGGTGGAGCGCAGCTTGCGGGTGCTCTCGATCACGATGCGCTGGGTCTCGTTGTCCAGCGCGCTGGTGGCTTCGTCGAAGAACAGGATGCGCGGGCGGCGGATGAGGGCCTGGGCGATCATCAGGCGCTGGCGCTGCCCGCCGGAGACGGTCCCGCCGCCGTCGGAGAGCACGGTGTGCATGCCCATCGGCATGCGCTTGATGTCCTCGGCCAGGCCGGCCATCTCCGCGGCTTCCCACGCCTCTTCGAACGAGAACATCTCTGCCCCGCAGATGCAGTCCAGTATCGAGCCGGTGATCGGCTGGGCGTTCTGCAGGACGACCCCGCACTGGCGGCGCACGGCTGCCTGGTCGAGGGCGGCCAGGTCCTGGCCGTCGTAGAGCACGCTGCCCGACGCCGGCCGGTCGAAGCCGATGAGCAGCCGGAGCAGGGTCGACTTGCCGCAGCCGCTGGCCCCGACGACCGCGACGAACTCGCCCGGCCTCACCTGGAAGGAGACGTTGTCGAGCACCAGCGGCCCGTCCTCGGCGTATCTGTACGACAGTTGCCTGGCCTCGATCTCGCCGGACAGGGTGCCGGTCGTGGCACTCCGTCCGCGCACCTCGGGAGCCTCGTCGAGCACCGGCTTGATCTGCTCGAACATCGGCAGGACGGAGGCGGCCGAGATGAGCGCGCCGGTCAGCTGCGTCACCGAGGTGAGCATCATCGTCACCGCGGAGTTGAAGGTGAGGAAGCCGCTCGCCGACAGGCTCCCGCGGGCCGGTCCCGCGAGCAGCATGAACATCAGGAGCATGCAGAGCGGCAGATAGACCGCGTTGAAGACCGTGATCAGGTTCTTGATCCGGCCCACCCGCTGCTGGAGTTCGCGGCTGCGGGCGAACTCCCGCGCCCAGGCCGCGTACGCGAAGCTCTCGGCCGCGGCGACGCGCAGTTTGGGCAGCCCGCGCAGGGTCTGGAAGGCCTGGTTGTTGAGCTTGTTGCCGAGCTTGATCAAGCGGCGCTGCCAGCGCAGCTGCCACAGCCCGAGCCCGAGGAACACCGAGGCGATGACGGTCAGCATGCCGATCGCCATGAGCGCCAGCGGGATGCTGTAGCACAGCAGCAGTACGAGGTTCACCGCGGCGACCGTGCCCGCCTGCACGGCCACCGAGCTGATGCCGGACATGACGCGGCGGATGGTACTGATCCCCATGGCCGCGCTGGCCAGCTCTCCGGTCGAGCGCTCGGCGAAGAACCTCGTCGGCAGGCGCAGCAGCCGGTCCCAGACGGCCGGTTGCAGCGTGCTCTCGATGCGCCCCTCCATCCGCAGGATGGAGATGTTCTGCAGCAGCATGAACGCGGCGGCGACGATGCTGGTGGCGACGATGGCCAGGGCTGCCTGGACGATGAGACCGTTCTCGGCGTTCGGTACGTAGACGCCGAGCACCTGTCCGGTGGCGATCGGCACCAGCGCGCCGAGGCCGACCGCGACCAGCCCGCCGAGGGCCAGACTGCGCAGGTCCGTCCCGGTGCCGCGGAGGCTGAAGCGCAGCAGCCGCCAGGCGCTCATCGGCCGCTCGGGCAGCGGGCGGTAGAACATGACGCCGCGCGGCTCGAACTCCCCCGCCTCCGCCTTCCCGATTCTCTGCCGCTCGCCGGTGACCGGATCCACCGCCTCGTACCTGCCCCGGCGCCACAGCAGTGCGACCGGGGCCCCGGTCTCCGACCGGTGGCCCACGAGCGGGCCGCTGTTCTCCCGCCACCAGCGCCCGCCGAGCTTGACCACGCGGGTACGGATCCGTGAGCTGAGCGCGATGCGCTCGACCGGATTCATCCGGCCGGTCAGCGAGCCGCCCTCCGCGGGCGCCGAGAGCGTGATCCCGGCCGCGTCTGCGACCGCGCGGCAGACGGCGAGTGTGGCGTCGTCGGTTCCCCCGGCGTCGCGGGCGGCGGCCTTCCCCGACCTGCCGATGGAGGCGAGCAGCGCCTGATCCGCCTGCGCGCGCACCGCTTCACCGGCCTCGATGCCGGCCGCGGTCCGGTCCTCGTGAGCGCGCTCGAGCTGTTCTATCCAACGGTCCAGTGCGCACAGAAGCCGGTACTGCTGGTCGACTATGCGCTGCCACATGGCGCCGTCGATGAGCAGGTCGGCGGCCGCGTCCGCGCTGCAGGCGGCGCCGTACTGCACGCTGCCGGGCGCCACGTGCATCCACACGATGTCGTCGTCGGCCGGCGCGGATGCAGGCGCCGGTCCGTCCGTGGCCGGGGCCTGGCCGGGCCGACCGTCCAGCGGGGCCTCGAACAGGACGCGCAGGCTGCGTCCGATGCCGCGGGCGAACGCGTCCTCCAGCGGGCCGAGGTGACCTTCGGGGCTGCGGTACGCGTACGGGTCGCCGTACGCGTACCCGTACGCGTACCCGTATCCCTCGCCGTACGCGTAGCCGTACCCCTCGCCGTACTCGGGCCGGAACAGCTCCCGGAGCTGGATCCGGCGCAGCGCGCACCCCTGCAGAGGCCTGCCGACCAGAGTGTGCTGAGGGCCTTCGACCGGCCCCAACAGGAGAGTTCCGGGTTCGAGCCGGCCGAGGAAGTGCCAGTGCCCCTGCTGGCCCGCGTCGACCGCGAACAGGTCCAGCGCGCCGTCCACGACGAGCCAGAGGACGTGCGGACCCTCCAGCGGCAGGCTGCGCGCACCGGTGCAGTCGACCGGTTCGCCCAGGCTGCCCAGTTCCCCCATAGCCTCAAGGGCATGGGTGGGGGCACCCCCAGCGGTAGCTGGGGGAGTACCCGCATCGTCGTACGGCTGCGCTCCGGTGGCGGCCGCCGGTTGGTGAACTGATGCCACCTCAGTGCTCCTTGACCAGCTCGGCGTACGCTCCCCCGGCCGCGACCAGCTCCTCGTGCCGCCCGCGCTCCACGACTGTTCCGTGGTCCAGCACGACGATCTCGTCGCTGTCGCGCACCGTGCTGAGCCGGTGGGCGATCACGACACAGGCACAGCCGCGGCGCCGCAGATTGTCGATGATGACCTGCTCGGTCTCCGCGTCCAGGGCGCTGGTCACCTCGTCGAGGACCAGGATGCTGGGCCGACGGACCAGCGCCCGGGCGATCTCAAGACGCTGCCGCTGGCCACCGGAGAAGTTACGGCCGTCCTGCTCCACCCGGCTGCGGATGCCGCCGGGTCGGCGGGCGACCACGTCGTGAAGGGCTGCGTCCTTGAGGGCCGCGATGACGGCCTCGTCCGGTATCGAGGGGTCCCACAGGGCCACGTTGTCGCGGACAGTGCCCTCGAAGAGGAAGACGTCCTGGTCGACGAACGACACCGAGGCGGCCAGCGCGCCGCGCGGGATCTCCTCGAGCCGCTGTCCGTCAATCCGGATCGCGCCCTCCCACGGGCTGTAGAGACCGGAAATGAGCCGGGAGACGGTGGACTTGCCGCTGCCGGACCCGCCGACGAGCGCGACCTGCCGGCCCGGCCCGACGGACAGCGAGAAGTCGGTGAGCAGCGGCTTGTCGAGCGGGCTGTATCCGAACGTGACGTTCTCCAGCGACACATGCCCCTTGAGCCTGCGGGTGCTCGCGGCCGGCTCCCGCCGCGAGTACAGCGGGTCGACCGGGAAGCTCTCGACGTCCTTGAGCCGCGCCACGTCGGCCGCGAAGTCCTGGATCCGGCCCGCCACCCCGTTCAGCCGGGTGATCGGCGCGGTGAAGCTGGTCACCAGTGCCTGGAAGGCGACGAGCAGTCCGATCGAGAGATGGCCCTCCACCGCCCGTAGGCCTCCGATCAGCAGGATCATCGCGCTGTTGAGGGCCGCGAGGGTGGGCGCGACGACGGCCAGCGCCGCGCTCGGCACGCCGAGCCGCTGCTGTACGTCCAGCGTGGTCGCGTGCTGCCCTGCCCAGCGGCGGAAGTAGCCGTTCTCGCCTCCGGTCGCCTTCATCGTCTCGATGAGCTGGAGACCGCTGTAGGAGGTGTTCGTCAGCCGGGCGCTGTCCGCGCGCAGCTTCAGGGTGCCGGTGGCACGGATACGGACCACCACGCGCATGGCGGCCACGTTGAGCAGCGCGATCAGCACGCCGATGACGGTCAGCTGCGGGTCGTAGGTCCACAGCAGGACGGCGTAGAGGATCACGACCACGGCGTCCACGCCCGCGGCGGCGACGTCCCTCGCCAGGGTCTCGGCCACCGTGTCGTTGGACTGCAGGCGCTGTACGAGGTCGGCCGGGTTGCGCTGGGCGAAGAAGGTGACCGGCAGCCTGAGCAGATGCCGCAGGAACCGGGCGCTGCTCAGCGTGGACGAGATGATGCGCCCGCGCAGCAGATTCGCCTGCTGCAGAGCGGTCAGCGCGGCGGTGAGCACCACCGCGGTGCCCATCGACGCGAAGAGCACGCCCAGCAGCGACGTCTGGTTCCCGATCAGGAACATGTCGATGTACGTGCGGCTCAGCGCCGGTACCGCCGCGCCAACGACGACGAGCAGGAGGCTGGCGATCACCGCGGCGAGCATCGTGCCGGTCGTGCCGCGCAGCCGCGCCGGCATGGCGCCCAGGATCCCCGGCTTACGGCCGCCCCGGCGGAACCCGTCGTCGGGCTCGAAGGTCAGCACGACGCCGGTGAAGCTGGTGTCGAAGTCCTCCATCGAGACGAACCGGCGGCCCTTGCCCGGATCGTTGATGTGCACGCCCCGCCGGCCGAAGCGCCGCCCGCTCCCGTCGTAGACGACGTAGTGGTTGAACTCCCAGAAGAGGATGGCCGGCGGCCGGACCTCCGCCAGGGCGGCCGGTTCCATCTGCATGCCCTTGGCCCGCAGGCCGTAGCCGCGTGCCGCCTTGAGCAGGTTGCCGGCCCGGGAGCCGTCGCGCGACACCCCGCAGGCGATCCGCAGCTCCTCGAGGGGGACATGCCTGCCGTAGTGGCCGAGGACCATGGCCAGCGAGGCGGCGCCGCACTCCACCGCCTCCATCTGGAGCACGGTGGGGCTGCGTACGGTCTTCTGCCTACGGCCCTTCGGCGCGGGCTCGGGCCTCGTCCGGGGCGGGCGGTGCCGCCCGCCCTTCGGGGCCTTTGTTGCCTTCGTTGCCTTCGTTGCCTTCGTTGCCTTCGTTGCCTTCGGGGGCGGACGGTGCGCGCCCCGACCCCCGGGCGGCAGGGACTGCGCCGTGGCGGGACCCTGCTCCGCGGTCACGGGAGGAGCCAATCGACCGGGCGCTGCGCGGCCAGATGAACGGCGCCGCTGACCAGCGTCGTGGACTCGATCGCGTACGGGGGCCCTTCCGCCGACGACCACGCGTAGCCGGACTTCGTGCCGCTCGACCGGTCCAACTGCACCATGACCGCCACCGGCTGGCCCTTCTCCGAGAACTGCTCGCCCAACTGGCTGTCCCCGAGGAAGCCGGCGATCTGCTGCCGCGTCTGGGGCGCCCGGCCGACTGCCTTGACCCGGCCGCGCAACACCCCGAACTGCTGCGTCGGCACGGACTGGACGGTCAGGTCCACCGAAGCTCCGACGGGCACCGCCGCTCCGCTGCCACCCGGTACGTACAGCATTGCGACCAGCGGATCACCGACGTTGCCGACGCGCTCCACGGTCGCCACATCGGCCCCCGTGGTGACCACCGCGCCGATCTTGGCCACCAGCGTGGTCACCCGGCCCGCGGACACCGCGCGTACGGCCCGGTTCCCCTGCTGGGTGCTGACGCGCAGCAGGGGTGCGCCCTCGGACAGCATGTCGCCCTCTTCGGCGAGGACTGCGGTGACTTGACCCGCTACCGGGCTCTGCAGGACGTAACTGCCTTCCGCATGGGTGAGGATTCCGGGTGCGCTCAGCTTGGACGACACGGTTCCGGTCACGGCCCAGAAGCACGCCACGGCCATGACGGCGGCGGTGACGGTCAGGACGAGGCGGCCCTGCGGGCGGGCGAAGCGCACCGGCAGGTCGAGCTCTTCGGGCGATTGCAGCTTGGAAAGCGCCTTCTGCCGGAACTGCACGGAACTATTCCTTCAACTGCATTCGTTTCGGTCAGGCGGAACGGCCCGCCGTAACACGGGCATTGACGTGCGCGGATATCAGCCCGTGGCCGTCGATCGACGGCATCCATGAACCCCGGAACGTTCAGCTCCGGGGTTCATGGCCGACCCTACGGGGATTCAGATGTGTCGCAGGGCCGGGTAGCGCGCCTGGCTGTCAGGCCTGGCCGCGAACGTCCGTCAGAGACCGGCGATACCGGTGACCGGGGCGGTGTTGAGGCCGGTGATCTCCGTGACCTCCGTGGCGAGGCCGGTGGCACCGGCAACGGTTCCCATGGTCCCCGGCAGAGCGGACTGCACGGTGCTCGTGGCGTCCCCGACGACCGAGCCGAGAACACCACCGGAAATGTTGTCGAGGTCGCTGTCGGCAATCTCGCGGGTCTCGACCTGGGGGGTGAAGTCGTTACGCATGCCTTGCGTTTCCCTTCATTGCTCTGGGTGTTTCCGAGGGGGGAACGGACGGGTCTGCGACAAGCGATCCGGCCGCGTCAACGGTCGTTCTGGTACCCGAGATTCGGGGACCGTTTTTACAACTCCCGTATGGCGCAAGATGAAAGCACGCCGACGGGCCGAACGGCCAGCCGAGCAGCCGCAGAACCGGCGGACGTTCCGCCACTTCACCGTGCTGACGTGCAGCTTCGCGCACCGGATGGTGACGACTCCTTCACATGGCCCGCCGTATGCCCCTCGGGTCGATTCTCCTGGCCACGCGCCTCCCTCGACCTCAATGGGACATACCCGCGCCAAAGTCCTGGCAGGCGAACGGTGAAGCGAGTTCCCGGTCCGGCGCCGCGCCCCAACTGCGACCGCCATGTGCAGATTTCCTGAACAAAGCATTCGGCACCGACGGACGGCCCGGCTGCGCGCGTCGGATAACCGGGGCCATTTCTGCAGCCCGTCGCGTAGTTCGGGAAAATGCCATGGTCAGCGAAAAAACCGCATGTACCCGAATAACAACGGTCGCTTACGCATCGTATACAGACCATCGACTCACGGTGGCAAGCGGGCCGCAGGGCCGCGCCACGGCGCGCCCCGACACCGACGAGAACGAGTAGCACGGTCCGTACTTCGACGACGACACGCCGGCCACGGTGGCCGGGGTGTAGCAAATCCTCAGCCCTGCGGCGCGGAGCGCAGAGGCTCCGCCCGGCAAAGCCCCACAACGGTGGTGCTCGCCGAGGTGCGGCTGGTTCCCGCGTTCCACACCTCCTAGACCTGCGCCGCCTGCGGCAAGGTCGACCCCGGCAGCCGGGAAGGCTGCGGGCCTCGATCGAGATCGAGGCCCGAGCCCGCCGGACGGGTGGCTCGGTCATCAACAGCACGCGCAGCACCACCACGGCGCGAGTCCCGGCCCCGCGTCGGGAGGCGGACGCGAAGGCGTCCCGCCGGGCCGGCGCGTTCGAGGTCGTGGGCCACGCACTCGGGCTGGCGGACGACGCCGCGGAGGGTGCTCGAGTACGGGTCGAAGTGTTGCCGGGGACCGAGCCGTTCGACGCCGTGGTCGACTCCCGCAACCCGTACTTCATCGGGCTGCGCGGTGACGACGCGCTGTACCGCTTCTTCGGCAGGAATGCCTTCGGGGCCCCGGTCCGCATCGCGGTGCACCAATTCGCCGCCGACGCCGACCAGAAGAGGACCGAGCACGCCCGGCAGAGCTGGCTCACGGGCCTGTTCAGCTGAACCGCCCAGCCCCGAGACGCACCCTGCATACATGTGTGGCGCCATGACGGCTCGTCATGGCGCCACATGTGTGCCATGATGGCGCCATGGACCTCACTCCCTACGTCGACAACCTCCGGCACGAGCTCGCGGTCGCCGCAGACGCGGGCGGAGACGAAGCCCGTGCCCTGGCCGAGCGACTCACCGCCCCCCTGGAGTCGGCCGCCCGGCTCACCCTGCTGAACGCGCTGTCCGCGGCCATGGGCGAGGTCACCCGCGACCTGGCGCCGGGCTCGGTCGACGTACGGCTGCGCGGGCTCGACCCCGAGTTCGTGGTGACACCACCGCCGGCCCAGGATTCCTACGAGGAAGCCGAAGAGCCGGAGAGCACGCCGAGCGGTGTGCGGGCGCCCGCGCCACCTGCCCCTTCGGACGGCGACGAGGGCGGTACGGCGCGGATCAACTTCCGCCTTCCCGCCCATCTCAAGACCCGGGTCGAGGATGCCGCGGGGCAGGAAGGACTCTCGGTCAACGCCTGGCTGGTACGGGCCGTCGCCACTGCCCTGGAACCCGGCGGCCGCGGCCGCTCGAGCGGTTCAACCGGCCGCAGTCGCCATCGGGGGCCACAGGGCTACACGGGCTGGGTCCGCTAGCCCGGACCGGCGTCGGGCACCACTTCTCCTTCGCCCGCCCCACCAGCGGGAATTCACATCACAGCCATGAGGACGGGACAGCCATGCCTACTTTCGACACTCCCGGACCGATCTCCGTCTCCCTCGAATTCGACGTCGGGTCCGTCCGGATCGCCGCGGGCCAGCGCACGGACACGGTCGTCGAGGTACTGCCGAGCGACAGTGCCGACGATGCCGACGTGCAGGCCGCGCGGCATACCAAAGTCACCTGTTCAGGCGGCAAGTTGCTGGTCAAGGGGCCCAAGAAGCGCTCCCTCTTCGGCACGACCGGGTCGCTCGACATCAGCATCGAGCTGCCGGCCGGCTCGGACGTTCAAGGCACCACGCCCATGGCGGACTTCATCTGTGAAGGCCGTCTCGGGGACTGCAGGCTCAAGACCTCGGTCGGTGACATCCAGGTCGGCGAGGCAGGACGTGTATACCTCAGGACCGACCACGGCGACATCCGGGTGGACCGCGCGGCGGGGGACGCCGAGGTCATCGCGGCGGGCCGGGTCGAGCTCGGCGGGATCGCGGGCTCGGCAACGGTCAAGAACGGCAACGGCGATACCACGATCGGCGAGGTCACGGGCGACCTGCGGGCGAACTCGTCCAACGGCAGGATCTCCGTCCGCGTCGCGCACGCCGGAGTCGACGCCAAGTCCGCCAACGGCGGCATCCTGCTCGGCGAAGTGGCCCGCGGCCAGGTGGTGCTCCAGACCGCGATCGGCGACGTCGAGGTCGGCATCCGTGAGTCCACCGCCGCCTGGCTCGACGTGAAGACCCGCGTCGGCAGTGTGCGCAACTCCCTCGGCCCGTCCGAGGGCCCAGGAACCTCCGACGAGACCGTCGAGGTACGCGCCCGCACCGGGCTCGGCGACATCGTGATCCGCCGCTCCTGACCTCCACACCACGGAAGAGAACGGAAGAGACATGACCGCCATGACCACAGCTTCCGCAACCGCCGTCTGGTCGGCCATCACAGCCGTCGGGCTGTCCAAGTCCTACGGGGACAAGGTGGTGCTCGACAGCATCGATCTGCGCATCCCTGAGGGCTCGGTCTTCGCACTGCTCGGGCCTAACGGCGCCGGCAAGACCACCACCGTGCAGATACTGTCCACGCTCATCCCCGCGAGCGCCGGCGAGGCGAAGGTGGCGGGCCACGATCTGACCTGCGACGCCGATGCCGTACGCGCCGCGATCGGCGTCACCGGCCAGTTCTCCGCTGTGGACAACCTGCTCACCGCCGAGGAGAACCTGATGCTCATGGCGGACCTGCACCATCTGGACCGACGCGAGGGGCGTCTGCGCGCCGTCGGGCTCCTTGAGCGGTTCGATCTGACCGAGGCGGCCAGGAAGCCCGTCGCCACATTCTCCGGCGGTATGCGGCGCAAGCTCGACCTCGCGATGACCCTGGTCGGTGATCCGCGCGTCATCTTCCTCGACGAGCCGACCACCGGACTCGATCCGCGCAGCCGCCGCACCATGTGGGAGATCATCCGCGGCCTGGTCGCCGACGACGGCGTCACGATCTTCCTGACGACGCAGTACTTGGAGGAGGCGGACCAACTCGCCGACCGGATCGCCGTCCTGGACCACGGCAAGCTGGTCGCCGAAGGCACCGCGGACGAGCTGAAGCGCCGTATCCCCGGTGGGCACATCCGTCTCCGGTTCGCCGACATGGGCGGACTCGAGTCGGCCGCCGCCCTCTTCGCTTCCGTGGCGCGCGACGACGAAGAGCTCACCCTGCACATCCCCAGCGACGCCGCCATCCCCACCCTGCGGGCCGTCCTCGACATTCTCGACAACGCGTCGATCGAGGCCGAGGCGCTCACGGTGCACACCCCCGATCTCGACGATGTCTTCCTCACCCTCACCGGCGGGCCCCAGTCCATCGGTGGGTTCAACTCCCAGGAGGGGACTGCGCGATGAGCACCCGGTCGTACGCGATCCGCGATTCGATGACGATGCTGCGGCGCAACCTGAAGCACGCGCTGCGCTACCCCTCTGTGACGGTCTCGGCCCTCGCGATGCCCATCCTGATGCTGCTCCTCTTCACCTACGCCTTCGGCAGCGCCCTGGGAACCGGCATCGGCGCCATGCCCGTCGCCGGCACCGAGTACATCGACTACGTCGCCCCCGGCATCATCCTGATGGCCGCGACCTCCGGAGCCCTGGCCACCGCGGTCGGCGTCTGCGTCGACATGACCGAAGGCATCGTCAACCGGTTCCGCACAATGGCGATCTCCCGCGCCTCATTCCTGACCGGGCATGTCGTCGGCAGCGTGATCCAGACGCTGCTCAGCATCACGCTCGTCATCGGCGTCGCGCTGCTCACGGGCTTCCGGCCGGGCGCCACACCCGTCGAGTGGATCGCGGCCGTCGGCCTCCTCGCCCTGCTCACCCTGGCGCTCACCTGGCTGGCGGCCGCGATCGGCCTGGTGGCCAAGAACCCCGAGACCGCCAGCAACATCCCCATGCCGCTGATGTTCCTCCCCTTCATCGGCAGCGCCATCGTCCCGCCGGAGTCCATGCCCACCGGGCTGCGCTGGTTCGCCGAGTACCAGCCCTTCACACCGATCATCGAGACGCTGCGGGGCCTGCTCATGGGCACGGGGATCGGCAGCAGTGCGATCACCGCTCTCGCCTGGTGCGTCGGCCTCGGCCTGGTCGGCTACCTGTGGGCGCGGGCGGCCTTCTACCGCGGCGCCGAGCGCTAGACCGTACGACTGCTGCGGCCCCCAATCGGCGTGCTGCGCAGGGCAGTTGTGATGGCATCCTGGTACCCGTGACCGAGCAGGAGAGCGGGGCGATGGCGCGATGACCGCGCCCGTGGTGCCGGTAGGGCCCTTTCAGCCGTATCAGTTGGTGCAGGCGTTCGCGCTGCTCAACGACGAGCCCGTCGGCGGCGATCCGGCGTCCGATCTGCTGGGCACCGCCGGGCGGGCCGCCGAGCTCGCCGCGCTGATCCGCAGGTCGCGCTCCTCGACGCCGTTCACACTCGCCCTCGACGCCGACTGGGGGATGGGCAAAAGCAGCCTGATGCACCAGGTCGCGGCGGATCTCGCGGCCGACCAGGCGATCGAGTGCGTGTGGTTCAACGCGTGGACCTCGAACGGCGACGACGCTCTCGAGGGGCTGATCAAGTCCGTGCTGGACAAGTTCGACCGCAACGCCCTGCGCAGGGCGGCCAACCGGGTGCGGCAGTATCCCCGGGCGCTGCGCCTCCTGAGCGCCGTCACGCTCGGCCTGATCGGCATGTTCTTCCGGCTCGGCCCGGCCGTCGACGAGCTGTGGTCGCGGATGGCCAGTGACGCCAAGTCGCGGAACGAGTCGCGCGAGATCATCAAGAGCCTTGCCACGGAGTGGGCCGACGGCCCGCGCGGCCGCCGTATGCTCGTCGTCTTCGTCGACGACCTCGACCGCTGCGAGGACGCGACCGTCCAGGCCGTGTGCGAGGCGATCAAGGTGTATCTCGACGTGCCGGGTCTGGTGTTCGTCCTCGGATGCGACCAGGCCAGGCTGGCGTCCGCGGGCCTCGGGGCCGGCGCCGACGGGCCGCCGGCCACCGGCGAGTACCTCGAGAAGATCGTCCAGAGCAGCTACCGCATCCCCGCGCCGGACGCCGGGCAGGCCGAGCGCCTCGTCCTCGGCTACGCCCGCGCATCGGGCACCGACCAGCTCCTCGGCGGTTCTCTGGTGTCCCTTGTGGCCGAGCGCACCGGGCGCAACCCGCGCCGGATCAAGCGGCTCATCAACAGCTTCGTCCTCGAATACCACCTCAACGCGCGCTGGCAGGAGATCGGGGCCGAGGCCCTCATCCAGGTGATCCTGCTGCAACACCTGTATCCGGACTTCCACCGGGCCGCCACTCGCCCCGCGACCCGCGACCTCATCGGTGACTTCCTGCGGTACCGGGAGGCGCGTACGATCCTCCGTCTCGGCGCGTCGGTGGACGCGGAGGACGATCCCCGGTGGCAGGGCGTGGGTGATCTGTTCGCCGGCCTCGAACTGGCGGTCCCGGAGCCTCTGGACACCCGGGACTGGCCGGACCGGCTGGCGGAGCTGAACGCCGCCGTGCCGCCCGCCTTCGCCGAGCTCGCCACCGACCAGGGCTTCGTCACCCTGATGACCGACATCGAGGCGCTGCCGGGATCAGCGACGCTGCGGGCGGAGTTGCGGCGCGGCACCCAGGCCACGGCACCGCCGCGATGGGGCGAACGGCCTCCGTCGTGGCAGGCCGTGCAGCCGCAGAGCTGGGTGCCGTACGCGCCGCAGGCGCAGCAGCCCCAGCCCGTCCGCCCCTCGTCCCAGGGCCAGGGACAGGCCCAGGGCCGTCCCGCCGGACAGGACAGCCCGGGTACGGCAGGCGGCTACGGCTACGACTACGGCGCGCAGCCGGGCTACGGCATGCAGCCGGGCTACGGCATGCCGCAGCAGGCCCCCGCCCCGCCGGATGCCTACTCCTACCCGCAGCAGGCCCCCCAGGGCCCCCGTACCCCTTCGGTGGCGCCGCCGCCTCAGCCGCAACCGGTCACCGCCCGGAGCGAGGACTACGCCAGGCTGCGCATCCTGTGGCTCGACCCCCATCCCGAGAACAACCAGTACCTGGTACGGCAGCTGGAGCGGCTGTCCGCGACGGTCCATGTCGTAGAGGACGAGGCCTCGGCCACGGAGGCCCTGCGCACCCGCGACGTCAACGTCCTGATCTCGAACATCCACCGCGGTGACGACCCCGGCGCCGGGTTCAACTACCTTGAGCAGCTGCGCGATTCGGGCCGGTACCGCGGCCAGACCGCCTTCTACACCGGCCGGCTCACACCCGATCGCACGGCCAGGGCCGAAGAGCTCGGCGCCTTCATCACCAAGGACCCCACGGCGCTGATGGAATTCCTCGGCCGCGCCGCACTGAAGGCCCCGGCGGACACCGACGGTTGAGCGACCGCCACAGCGACCGCCACCGCCACTGCCACCACCGTGGCCGGTGCGCCTGGGCGGTCATTTCGCTGGGCGCAGCGTGAGGTGAGTGACTCCCGTGGAGGCGAGGACCCGGGTGGTCTCGAACTCGATGGTCTCCGGGCCCATGTCCTCGAACAGCCGCACCCCGCCGCCCAGCAGTACGGGGACCAGGTGGATCTGCAGCTCGTCGAGGAGCCCGGCCTTCACGAGCTGCTGGATCACCTGTCCGCCGCCCGCGACGGACACGTCCTGGCCACCGGCCGCCTCCCTCGCCCGGGCAAGCGCGCGCTCGACCCCGTCGGTGACGAAGGTGAAGGTGGTCCCGCCCTTCTTGACCAGGGGCTCGCGCGGGGTGTGGGTGAGGACGAACACCGGGCCGTGGAAGGGCGGCTCCTCGCCCCACGGCTCCTCGCCGTTGGCGAACATGCGCTTGCCCATCACGTAGGCCCCGGTGCGGGACCACGTCTCGCCCATGAGATCGGCGTCCTGGTTGCGCTCGCCGCCCTCCAGACCGTGCATCTCGCGCCAGCTCGCCAGCCCGTACACCCACTGGTGCAGCCGGTCGCCCCGGTCGCCCAGGGGGTTGCCGGGGCCGTCATGGGGCCCCGCGACGAATCCGTCGAGCGAGACCGAGATGTCCGCGATGACCTTGCTCATGGTGCGCTCCCTGCGGTGCCGGCACCCACGCGCGGGTGCCTCTCATGGGATACGTCGAATGCGGACCCCGCCTTTCGACACCAGGAGTCTCCAGCTTCTCAGACTCTGCCCGGGCCGGCTTCCGGGCCGTGACGATGTCGATCCGGGCGGGTGCCGTCGGCAGCCAGACATCGCCGCTCTGAGCTCGACGACCGCCCGCATCGTGGTCGGCATCGGCGACGACTCCGCCGGGCAGCTCTGCGACCGCAGCTCCCGAGCCCTGGCCTCGGCGCTCGGCATCGAGCCCACGTTGTTTCCCGGCGGCCACACCGGCTTCGTTGAGGACCCCGACACCTTCGCCATCCGACTGCGTGAGGCCCTGCGGGAGGGCTGAGCGGCCGGAAAACCCGGCAAAGGGCGGCTGGAGCAACGTGGCTCCAGCCGCCGCCATTGATCGTGTCCACTCCGGTCAACGAGCCTACGGCCAGCCGGCTCCTGGTACGGCGACCTCGGTGGCGAGCACCTGGCCGCTTCCCGCGGGGACCATTTCCGGTAGGTCGTCTCGCCACTCGGCCGCCACCACGAACAGTGTCTTCCCCGCGGGGCCGCCGAGCGTGCACGCGAACCCGCCGCGGTCCAACTCGATCTCGTGCAGCACCCGGCCGCCCTCGGCGATACGCGCGCACCGCTTGTTGGGCACGTCGGCGTACCAGACGGCATTCTCGGCGTCGACGCAGATGCCGTCCGGAGTGCCGTCACCGAGATCTGCCCACACCCGACGATGAGACAGCCCGCCCTCGGCATCAATGTCGAAGGCCGCGAGGCCGTGGCCGTACGATTCGGCGACGATGAGGGTGGAGTTGTCGGCGGTCACCGCCATACCGTTCGGGAAGGCGAGTCCGTCGGCTACCCGCCGGATGGAGCCGTCCGGGGTGACCAGGCTGACGAATCCGGGGGCATACGCTTCGCCGGCCATCATGTTGAAGCCGATGCTGTTGACGTAGACGTTGCCCCGGCCGTCCACGACGATGTCGTTCCAGCCCGACTTTCCCAGGTCGGCATGGGTCACCAGCGCCCCGTCCGACTCCCGGCGCAGCAGAAGCCCGTCGGCCGACGAGACAATCAGCAGCTGGCCGTCCGGCAGCCAGGCGGTACACAGCGGAAGCGACTCCACCCGGGCGATGACCTCACTTCGACCGGCAAGATCCACGGCGATCACCTCGTGCGCGGACCAATCGGAGAAGTACAGCCGATCACCGTGCCATCGCGGCGACTCCACGAGGCCGCGCCCGGCCAGCAGTGTCCGAAACCCGGACTCCTGCGTCCCGGCCATCCTCACCACATCCTCGTCTCGACGACTTCTGCCGATACTGACCTCCGGCTATCCAGAAAGTCATCGCCACTCCCACAGAGAGTCCTCGTCCGGAAGCGATGAAGCAGCCGATGTCGCCGTATGTCTGTGCAGGCGGGCAGCTGGCAGGCCTTCTCCCATGGCTGCTGCGGGTTTCCCAGCGCTGCGGAGGTGCCGTGTGCGGAGCCTTGCGCGTGCACAGGCAGGGGCTTGGCCAGGGCGTCAGGCCTCGCCGAACCTCCTGTCGGGCCGTCAGCCTCCGAGTCGACTGCGCAGCAGCTGCTTGCCCAGCTCGGCGCCCTTGCGGCTATCGGCTTGTGCCTTGCGGAAGAGCTCCACCACCTCGGTGTCGTTCTGCCGTTCCGCGTCCTGGATGTAGGTCTCCATCCGCAGCGCGTTGCTCAGGCACGCCTCGATGTACCAGATCAGGTTGTAGTCCTTGTCCTTGGTGCCGGTGACTTCGCCGGTTTCGCTGCTGCTCATGCTGACGTCCTCCCATGGCATCGAAATGGGGTCTCTGGGGTCGTAGCTGTTGTTGTCATGCGGTCGTGTCGCCGAAGCCTGTGGCAGCGTTGGGTCGAGGTCAGGCTTTGCCGCGGCCGGTGATGGCGTCTCGGATCCGGTCGACCAGCCCAAGGCCGGGAGCCAGCAGCTTGTTCATCGGCGGCTTGTCCGGGGCGCTTGGGTGCGGGCGGGTGGGCGCTGTCTCCTTCGCTGCGCGGACCAGCTGACCCAGTTGCATGAGCTGATCGGTGGAGCATGCCTGCCGCAGGAGGGGGAAGAGTCGCTCCTCTTCGTCGCGCACGTGCTCGCCCACCTCACTCTCGAGTTTCAGCAGCAGCTGCTCAAAGGAGGCGTCATCCGGCGACCGGCCCTCAAGGTCTTTCAGGATCTCTTCGACCTTTGCGTGGTCGGCGATCTCTTTGTCGGCTAGGGCATCACCGTTGGCCAGGTGCTCACGGACCGCCGGGTAGAGGTGCTCCTCCTCGGCCATGGAGTGCCGCACCAGTTCCATGGTCACCCGGTCCACCAAATCCCTGCGGGCTGGGGCACCCGGTGGTACTTCCTTGCACTTTTCGAACAGGTCCTCCACCTCTCGGTGATCGGTGGTGAGCTCTGCAATGACGTCCCCGCCGTTGACCATGCCCTCTCCTCCAGCCAGTCCCGTGACGCCCCGGATGGACGCGCGACCCCGCCGAGGTTCCCCGCGAACGCCGCCCGCTAACCCGCCGGCAGACGCAGTGGCCCGATCGGCCCCCTCCAGTCGGCGCCCGGTACTCCGCGCCCTGCAGCGCAGCCTGCAGGCGCTCGCCCGGGCCTGACGAGCCCGCCAGGCTCAGGTGATGAGCAGGTAGAGCACCGAGAGCGCGGTCTCCACATCGGGTTCGACCGCGGCAACCGCGTCGTTGTAGAGGAACCCCTCGGTCGCCCGGACCATCGCGAAGGCCAGCGGCTCGATCTCCGCACGCGGCACGAAGGCGCCGGTCGCGGCCTCCGTGCTCAGCAGCGCGGCGACGGCGTCCACCATGCGCCCCTGCACACCGGCGTCACGGCCGGTCAGGACCCGTAGCGCCGCGTGGGTTTCCTGGCGCAGGAAGGCGCGCAGGGCCGAGTCGTCGGCCACGAAGCCGAGGAACCGCCGCACCGCCGCCATGATCCGTTCCGTCCCTGACAGGTGCGCAGACCTCCGGACGGAGGCATTCCAAATGTCCTCGGTGAGCGACCAGATGACATCGGCGAGCAGTTGCTCGCGCTGGCCGGTCCACCGGTAGAGCGTCGCGCGGGACACGCCCGCGCGGGCGGCGAGGGCCTGCATGTCGAGGCGGGTACCTGCCAGGAACATCTCCCGGGCCAGGGCGAACACGCCCGCGGGTGTGGCCCGCACCCGTACGAGGTCGCCCGTCCGTCGCTCCCGCGCGGCCCGGTACGCGGCAGAACCGACGGTGACGGGCGCCCGCCACGGCGCTTTGCGAGCACCGGACGCGTCGCGCGGACCCGGGGCTCCAGGGGGCGGTGTGCCGGTCATCTGCCCAGAATACAAAGACCTGTTGCGTCCCCCCTGAGACAGATTCAGAATCTGTGTTACGGTCGGTCGCGCTCCATTGCCCTTGTGTCCCTTCGAGTGACCAGGAGAGCGATGAGAACCCACAGCGCGCCCCGCTTGGTGCGCCACTCCCCCCGGACCGCATTGGCCCTCTTATGCGTGCTTCTAGCCCTGCCGGCGATGGTCGGCGCATCCATCACGACAACCACGGCCGGGTATCCGGCCCCGACAACCGCCGCGAGCCATGCGCGCGGTCAGGCGCCCCTCACCGTCAGCACCTCGCTCGGAACGGTGCGCGGCACGACCGGCCGTGACGGCGTACGCGTCTTCCAGGGAATCCCCTATGCGGCCCCGCCGACCGGTGAGCTGCGCTGGCGCCCGCCGAAGCCCGCCCGCCCCTGGTCGGGTGTGCGGGACGCCTCCTCGCCGGCCAGTCCGTGCCCGCAGATCCCGCTGACGCTGCTGCCGGACGGCAGCCCGATCCTCCCAGGCGATTCCAACAGGACCGGCAGCACGTCCGAGGACTGCCTCTACCTCAACGTCTGGACGCCGACCCGCACCAGCGGCGGACGGCTGCCCGTACTCGTGTGGCTGCACGGCGGCGGGAACACGTACGGCGCGGGCAGCGACTACGACGCCGCGGCCCTGGCCTCCAGGGGCATGGTGGTGGTCACGGTCAACTACCGCCTCGGGGCGCTCGGTTGGCTCGCACACCCGGCGCTTTCGGCCGAGAGCACCGACGCCGCGTCGGGCGACTATGGCCTGATGGACCAGCAGGCCGCCCTGCGCTGGGTGCGGCAGCACATCGGCGCGTTCGGCGGCGACCGGCAGCGGGTCACCCTCGGCGGCCAGTCCGCCGGCTCCGCCGACACCTGCCTGCACATCGCATCGCCCACCGCCCAGCGCCTGTTCCACCAGGCCATCCAGCAGAGCGGAAGCTGCACCTCCGCCGACGCCCTCGCCCCGCTCCCGCTCCCCGCGGCCGAGCGGAACGGTCAGGACTTCGCGGCTTCCGTGGGCTGCACGGACCCGGAGAACGCGGCGGCGTGTCTGAGGGCCGTGCCCGTGACGCGGCTCATCGGGAGTGCGCCCCGGCCGTCCGCGCTCTGGACTCCGAACACGGGGCCGGATGTGCTGCCCGTCGCGCCGCGCGAGGCGTGGGCCTCGGGACGGGTGAACGCGGTGCCGACGCTGAGCGGCAGCACCCACGACGAGTACCGCTACTTCACGGCGGTGTACGTGGACCTGCTCGGCAACGGCCCGCTCACGCCCGCCAGCTACGCCGCCCTGGTCCGCCTGCAGCAGCCCGGAAAGGCGGAGGCCATCCTCAGGGAGTACCCGGCCGCCGCCTATCCCTCGGCCAACCTCGCCTACTCCGCGTACGGGACCGACCAGCGGTTCGCCTGCCCGGCCCGCGAGGACAGCCGGCTCTACAGCGGGCGGGTCCCCGTGTACGCCTACGAGTTCGCGGATCCGCAGGCCCCGCCGTTCGTCCCGGCGCCGCACACACCGCAGGGCGCGTTCCACGCCTCGGAACTGGTGTACCTGTTCCCGATGGACGCCTTGCGGCCTCTGACCCCCGCCCAGAAGCGCCTGTCCCGCGTGATGACGGGCTACTGGGCGAGGTTCGTCGCCACCGGTAACCCCAACGGGCCGGGCGCACCCGTCTGGCCCCGGTACACCGCCGGTGGCGACCGGATCCAGGTGCTCGATCCGGGAGGTGTCGCCCCCACCACCGGCTTCCCGGCCGACCACCACTGCGCGTTCTGGCAGGCCCCAGGCGCGTGAGGCAGGCCGGACGAGGGGCGCCGCGCGCGTATCAGCCCGGGCGGCGCCCCTTCGGCGGCCGGTGGACCGGCGGCGGCGGACGGCATTCGGCCGGGGGCGGCTCTAGCGGCCGCGAGACTGGCTGAAGCGCAGCAGGTTGCCGGAGGGGTCGCGGAACGCGCAGTCGCGGACACCGTATGGCTGGTCGATCGGCTCCTGAATCACCTCGGCACCGGCGGCGCGGAGGTGCTCGAAGGTGGCGTCGCAGTCTCCGGTGGCGAAGATGACGCCGCGCAGCATGCCCTTGGCCAAGAGCTCCTCGAGCGCTTGCTTGTCGGCCGGTGAGGCGTTCGGGTCCGCGCTGGGCGGTTCGAGGACGATGTCCACGTCCGGCTGCGAGGGCGAGCCGACCGTCACCCAGCGCATCCCCTCGAACCCGACGTCATTGCGCACTTCGAGGCCCAGAACGTCGCGGTAGAAGGCGAGGGCCTTGTCGTGGTCGTGAACGGCGATGAAGCAGTGTGAGAGCTTGAGATCCATACCGCTCACGCTACGAGCCGACGCCGGGTTTGGCTTCTCCGTTCCTGACCGGCCGCGTCATGATCTTCGCGTAGCACGCCGGGATGGCGGCGCCGTGGTCGTGGCTGCGGGCCCGGTACGAGCTCGGGCTCTCGCCGACCAGCTCGGTGAACCGCGAGCTGAACGACCCCAGTGACGTACAGCCGACCGCGAAGCAGACCTCCGTCACCGTCAGGTCGCCCCGCCGCAGCAGCGCCTTGGCCCGCTCGATCCGGCGGGTCATCAGGTAGCTGTACGGCGTCTCGCCGAAGGCGGCGCGGAAGCTGCGGGAGAAGTGGCCCGGCGACATGAGGGCGGTGCGCGCCAGGGCCGGGACGTCGAGCGGCTCCGCGTAGTCGCGGTCCATGAGGTCACGGGCCCTGCGCAGCCTGACGAGGTCCTCCGGTGTCACACGACCACCATCCCATGGCGGCGGGTCCCGGCGATGCCGGGGAAGTGGATCGATTCGGCCGGGCCGGGACCGACTGGGCCGGGACCGGGCCAGGACGGTGAGAACCCCGCTGTCAGGGGCGTTCCCGTTCCTTCTCCGTCGGCGTGAGCACCTCCGAGGTGACGCCGGTCAGCGGCTTCTCCTGAGCGGGATCGGGCGGCGAGGCGGTCGTCGGCGCACCGGGTGCCGGCAGAGAGCGCTTCAGCGGGTCCAGGTCCAGGAGGTCGTCGAGGGGATCCTCGCTCGGCGGGGTCCCGGGGCGCTTCGGTGCGGGCCGGTCGTCGTCGGACGGCGGGGGGCGGTTGCGCCGGTGATCTTCGGGTGGCGCGCTGGAGCGCCCGGACGGCCGGGGCTGCGGCGACCGCTCTGCCTCCGGCTCGGGCGACGGCGGGATCGCCGGGGCGGCGGCGCTCGGAACGATCTCGTCCGAGTAGACGCGCAGCCAGCTCAGCACCAGCTGCAGATATGCCTCGGAGTGGTTGTACGCGAGTACCGCTCGCCGTATCCCCTCGGCTCGCCGCAGGTCACCGCCTGCCGTGCAGAGGTAGCGCCCGGCGGCCAGCCACGCGTCGTCGACGTGGTGCGGGTCGGCCGTCCCGTCCCCATTGCCGTCGGATCCCCAGCGGTGCCACGTGGACGGGATGAACTGGGCGGGGCCGACGGCCCGGTCCCACACGGGGTCGCCGTCATAGGTCCCGCCGTCGGTGTCGCGGATGGCCATGACGCCGGGGCCGCCGTCCAGCCGGGGCCCGAGAATGGGGTGGCGGGTCCGGCCGCGGGCGTCCAGGTCGCCACCGCGCGCGTGGCCGGACTCCACCCGGCCGATCGCCGCCAGCAACGGAACCCGAAGCCCGCACCCGGGCTGCGACCCGGTCAGCGCGGTCACCGTCTTCCGGTACGCGGCGAGCACCCGGCCGGGAATCCCGTACGCGGCAGGAAGGCGCGGCGCGACCACCTTCGGCCCGCCCTCCTCGTCCTCGCTCCCGTCCCCGTCCTCGATCTTCCACGGCACCGGAAGCGCCTCCGGCACCGCAACCGGAGGCTCGGGGTACAGCGGCGGGCTGCCCCCTCCCCTGTTCCATGGCGCCGGCGGCGCCGACGGTGACGCGCCCACCGCGGAGGACTGCCCGGCCAGTGGCAGGACGGCGGCGGTCGCCATGCCGCCCGTCGCGCCGACCGCGACCACTCCGGCGATCACCTGATGCCACAGCAGCGAGCCGCGCTGCGCCCCCGGCCGGCTCACCAGCACACCGTCCGCGCACCCAGGGGCGCCGTCCACGTGCCGCCCGAACCCCGCATGAAGAACGTGCACTTGGAGTCGGTGGTTCCCTTCCCCGCCACGTAGCCCAGCGGCACGGTCAGGCCGCCGAAGCGCTGTCCGCGGAAGGTGTAGAGCTCCCTGGCCAGCCCGGCCCTGCTGATGTCGCCGGCGCCGCGCGCCGCCTTCTCGAACACCTTCGCCGACGCCCACCCCTGCGCGGCCGCCGGTCCCGCCGCCTTGCCGCTGCCGTACTTGTTCCAGGCCGCGTCGAATTCGCGGATCGCCGGAGTCGAGGCACCCGCGAAGGGGAACACGGCCATCGAGGCCAGCACGTTCGTCAGTCCGGGCTTGCCCGCACTGTCGGCCGCCATCGTGGCCGAGGGCTGCAGGAACTGGGGGTTGAAGTTCTGCCGGCGGCAGGACGAGGCCACCCTGGCCACGGTGTTCGGGTCCCCGGTGACCATCATCAGCTCCACGCCCGCATTGCGCGCCTGGATGCACTCGGCGGTGTAGTCGGGCTGCGTGAGCGAGATCTTCGCCCGGTAGACCGGGTCGAGGCCGAAGCGGCGGGCCGCGTTCCCGTCGCCGAACATATGCTCCCCGGCATGCGTACACGCGTCGCTCTCGGTGCAGATCAGCCCACCGATCTTGTTGCCCTTGCCGTACTTGGCGCCCAGTTTCGCCAGCCCGTCCAGCGCGGTCGACGAGGCGGGGCACTCGCTGAACATCATCGGGCTGTTGCTCCACAGAGTCGTCGAGCAGTCGCCGCCCACGACCGGAACCTTCTTCTTCTCGACGTAGCCCTTCCAGGCGGCGAGGGTGTGGGTGGTGGTGAACGAGGCGACGATGGCGACCGCCTTGCGCGTCTCGACCAGTTCCTGCACGTGGCTGCGGCCCTTGGCGGCGTCGGCGCCGTCGTCCATGACGATCACCTGGACCCTGCGGCCGTTGATGCCGCCCTTGGCATTCGCAGCCGCCGCCCAGGCCTGCAGCGCCCGCGGCCCCTGCGCGAAGGCAACCCCTCCGGGCCCGGAGTACGTGCCCACACTGCCGATGACGATGGGCGGGCCGCCCTTGCCCTTCCCGCCGTTCCCATCCGCGCCCGACGAGCCCGAACCGCCCGACTGGGCACCGGACGTGTCCTTCCCGTCCCCTCCGGTCCCGGCGGATCCCGAAGCGCCGGACTCGTCGGCCGCGCCCTCACCGGTCGGCCCGCCGGTCGACCCGTCCTCCCCCGGCAAGGTCTCGCCGGTGCCCGCTCCGGAGCCGCCGGCGCCGTTGCCGGCGGCCGCGCGGACGATGGTGTCGTGGTCGACGCGGGTACCGCAGGCGGCGAGCGCCAGGCTCAGCACCGCCACGGCCGCGAGAGTGCTGCGGGTACGGGGTGGGGTCACGGTCTCCTCCACGGTGCGGTGCCGGTGTTGCGGGTGCGTGGGTCGGTCTTGGGGGTAGGGCCGTCAGGTCTGCGCGCCCAGGTACTGCTCCATGAGCCGCGCGCTGTCCAACTCCCCCGGTTCTCCGGCGAAGTCGATTCGCCCCCTGTTCATGAGGTAGACGTAGTCGGCCAGTTCGAGCGCCCGGGTGACGTACTGCTCGACGAGCAACAGCGCGCAGCCGGAGCCGGCCAGCTTGCCGAGAAACTCGAAGATCTCGTCCACGACCACCGGCGCCAGGCCCATCGACACCTCGTCGAGCAGGACGTAGGCGGGGCTGGTGACGTAGGCGCGCGCCACGGCCAGCATCTGCTGCTGACCGCCGCTCATCGAACCGGCGGGCAGGCGGAGTTTCTCGCCGAGCGCCGGAAACGCCGAGACCGCCTTCTCGATCGCCTCGTCGGGATCGCCGCCGGCCGCCTGGATCAGGATGTTGTCCCGCACCGTCAGATTCGGGAACACCCCGCGCCCCTCGGGCACGTGGCAGACGCCGTGGCGGGCGAGGATGTGCGGGGGCTTGCCCGTCAGGTCGTGGCCGTCCAGGCGGAGCCGTCCCGAGCTGGGCGCGAGGAGCCCGGAGGCGACCCGAAGTGTCGTGGTCTTGCCGGCGCCGTTGGTGCCCAGCAGCGCCACCACCGATCGCGGCGGCACCCACAGCGACACGTCGCGCAGGACGCGTGTGTCCCCGTATCCGGCGCTGATGTCCAGCAACTCCAGCATCAGGCCGCCTCCGATCCCAGGTAGGCGGCGCGTACGGTCTCGCTGGCGCGCACCTCGGCCGGCGTCCCCTGGAAGATCATCTGGCCGAAGTCGAGAACGTAGAGGTAGTCGCAGACGGACATGACGAGCGCCATGTCGTGCTCGACCAGCAGCACTCCGCAGCCTCGTTCGGCCACCACCTGGGTCACGATCGCCCCGAACCGCTCGGTCTCCGCGGTGTCCAGACCTGACGACGGCTCGTCGAGCAGCAGCATCGAGAACCCTCCGGCCAGCACCCGGCCCAGGTCGACCAGGCGGCGCTGCCCGGTCGACAGCGAGCCCGCCACCTCGTGGCGCAGCGCCCCGAGACCGCACAGGTCGAGCACCTCCTCGGTGGCCCGGCGTACGGCCTTCCGCTCGGCCGGCGGGCACAGCAGCTGCCTGAGGGGGTGGCTGCGGGCCAGGCGCGCTTCCCGTCCGATGGCGATGTTCTGTTCCACGGTCAGCGAGTCGAACAGGTCCATCCGCTGGAAGGTCCTGCCGAGGCCCAGCTGCGCGCGTGCCGAGGGCGGACGGCCCGTGATGTCCTTCCCGCAGAGGTCGATCCGGCCCTCCGAGGGGCGCAGCAGTCCGGAGCAGGCGTTGAACGTGGTGGTCTTTCCTGCCCCGTTGGGGCCGATCAGCCCGGTGATCCGGCCGAGCGGCGCCTCAAAGGCCGCGGCGTCCACCGCGGTGTTCCCGCCGAACCGGATCGTCAGCCCCTGGGCCCGCAGGCCCGGGGCGCCGTGACTGATCACGGTGGTTTCCTCGCCGTCGCTCATCGCGAAGCTCCCCTCGCCAGCCCCGCACCGAGCCGGACGCGCGCCGGTCCCGGCTCGGCCCGTCGCGCGCTCCTGGCGGCGGCGAGCCGGAGCCGCTGGGCGGCGGGCCCCTCCGAGCCGAGGCGTTCGCCGGCCCGCGACGCCGCCGGGTCCGCGACGCCAGGAGCTCCGCTGCGCCGCCCGGCCGCCCCGGCCTCGCGGATGGCGACGGCGAGCGCACCGAGTCCGAAGAGCACGGGCTGCCACGCGACGACCGTCTCGTCGGTGACGTACGCCGGAACGACCACGAGACCCACTGCGGCGGCGACCGGCGCGGCAGAGCGCAGGCCGGTGCAGAGCACCAGGATGGCCAGCCAGGTCAGCGATGCGTACGAGGTGAACGGCACGCTGGTCGCCGACTGTCCCTGGGAGGCGTAGAGCGCTCCGGCGACCCCGGCGATGAACGCCGAGATGGCGAAGACGGTGACCCTGGTGACGTTCACGCCGAGGCCGAGGGTGGACAGCGTGGTCGGCGAGTCGGCCATGGCACGCAGCAGCCGCCCCAGCCTGCTGCGGCCAAGACCTGCGATCAGCAGCGACCCGGCGACGGCGGCGGCGAGCAGCACGTAGTAGAACGCGGTGTCCCCCGCGAACGGACCGGGCCGTGTCGCGGGCAGCGTGCCGGTCGCCCCGAACATCCACGCCGAGCCGTAGACGACCTTTTCGAGCAGCAGCCCCAACCCGAAGGTGGCCAGCGCCAGATACAGCCCGGAGAGCCGGATCGCGGGAATGGCCACCAGCGCTCCGACCGGCACCGCGACAGCGCCCGCCAGCAGCACCGCGAGCGGCCACGGCAGCCCTGACCCGACCGCCAGGTGCGAGAAGGTCGAGGCGCCCACCGCGACCAGGGCGGCGTGGGCCAGCGACACCTGGCCGGAGGTCCGTACGAGCAGGTGCAGCGAGGCGAAGATGAGCACGAACACCAGCGCCGTGGAGTACACCGGCAGCTTGGTGCCCGCCACGAACGGGACCGCCGCGGCCAGGACGATGGCGACGGCCGCCACCCCGCGCGCCGCAGTGCGACTCATCAGCGGCGGCGCCGGCGGCGCCGACCGGTGCTCGCCGACCTCCAGGAGCTTGCCGCGGCCCGCCAGCAGCAGGACGGCGAACAGGACCAGGAACGGCAGCGCGGGCGGCAGCCCCGAGAGCACCTCCGAGTGGGACACCATCTTGGTGGCGAGCGCGGCCAGCACGCCGATCAGCAGCCCGCCCGCGTAGGTCAGCGGAAGGCTGGAGAAGAGCCCCACCGCCGCGGCCCCGTACGCCTGCACCACCAGGAGCGTCAGCAGCAGCGCGTCGAGCCCGATCTGAGGGGCCAGCAGGATGCCGGAGACCGCGGCGAACCAGCAGCCGATCAGCCACGCCCAGCTCCGTACCGCGTACGCGCTGGTGCCGGACAGCGCCAGCAGCGCCGGGTCGTCCACGACGGCCCGCATCTTCACGCCCATCGGCGAGATCCGGAAGAACAGGAAGAACCCGAGCGCGCCCGCGGCGGCGACGGCCGCGGAGATCAGCTGGTCGACGCCCACGTTGATGCCGATCAGCTCGACGGTGTCGGTGGGCAGGAAGGCGGGGAAGTCCAGGCCCGAGCCGCCGTAGTGCGCGACCAGGCCCATGGTGATGGCCAGCTGCAGGCCGACCGTGGCCACGATCTTCGTGGTCGGGGTGCCGCCCGCCAGGCTCCGGGTCACGCGTTCCATGGCCGGCGCGATGACCGGCGGCACCACGACCACGGCGATGGCCAGCGCGAGCGGCCAGGGCAGCCCGCGGACGACGCGCAGGTCGTAGTAGGCGAAGGCGGCCACCGCGGCGATGGCCCCGTGCGCGAAGTTGAAGATGCCGGAGGTCTTGTACGTCAGCACCAGGCCCATCGCCGCGAGCCCGTACACCGAGCCGGTGGTGATGCCGATGACGACGAAGGACAGCAGATCGTTCACGCGGCACACACCCCGCACGGCTCGCCGTCGTCGAGCCCGGCCGGCGTCACGTCCTTGCCTGCCACCAGCGGGCAGTCCGGATGGTGCAACCGGGCCATCCCGGCCGCCCGCACCAGCGGCAGCGGGACCGTCGTGTCCGCGGGCCGGGCGGGCCGCGGCGACGCGGCCGTACGCGACGCCTCCTCCGAATCCTCCTGCGGTGCAAGGGAGATCAGCGCGACACGGCGCTCGCCGACCGCCCGGCGCAGCCGCAGCAGCCACAGGCACAGGCCGCCGGCTGAGACCGCGAACCCCGCGACCCCGACGTTCAGCCAGGCCGCCTGCCGCGGCGCCGACACCGTTCCACTTGCGCCGAACCAGGCGGCCACGATCACGGCGAGCCCGATCAAGGTGGTCGCGCAGACCGTCAGGACGTCGCCGTCCCGCCACGGTTCAGGGCGCCGCCCTGCGCCGCTCATCGCCCGTCCTCGGCCGCGGGCGCGGCCACGAGGCCGGTGCGGTCGCGCTCGGCGGGTGCGGGAGCCGCGGGGGCCGCGGGGGCCGCGGGGGCCGCGGGGGCCGCGGGAGTCACGGCGGCCCGGTCCGGCTCGTACGCACGGACGGCCTCGGCTGCCCTGAGCGCCTGCTCGATGCGGTCGAGTTTGCGCCACTCGTCGCGCAGGTCGGCCGACAGCCACAGCGCGGTCGAGATGCCGAGCAGGAAGAGCCCGCCGAGGCCGGCGCTGGCGAGGTAGGGCAGCTGTTCGGCCGGGTACGGCGTCCCGCTCACCCCGTGCCAGCCGACGATCAGCACGACGGCCCCGGCGACGCCGGTCCCCGCCGCGGTCAGCCGGTCCCACTGGCTGCGTACCCGGGTCATGATGTCCATCGAGTCTTCACTCCCAACAGGCGCAGCAGGTTTCCGAAGGCGAACGTGGCCACGGCGCCGAACGCGAGCACGAGAAAGACGCCGGTCACACCCATGCCGGCGGGGCTTCCGGCCAGCCGGGTGGGCGCCTCGGCCGTGGGTGCGGGTGCGGAGTCGCCGGCTTGTTCCGGGGGTGCTTCCGGTTCCGCCGCCGGGGGCTCTTCCTCCGGTGCGGGTGCGGAGTCGGCGGGAGCTTCTTCGCCGCCGCTCGCGGGTGGGGGTTCCGCCGCGGGTGGCACGGGTACGTCCACGCCGCCTGGCGGTGATTCGACCCGGTCGGCGGCGGCGAACGCGCGGCCGAAGACGTAGTGCAGCGTGTAGACCGCCCCCGACTGGGGGTCCTTCTGCCGGGCGAGGACTTCGAAGCCGGCCGACATCACGCCGTGTTGTGTGCGCTCCTCGCTGAGGTGGCGCACCCGCACTCCCGCGGCGGCAAGCGCCTCGGCCGGATCGGCGGCGCCGGGCAGGGGCACCGCCTGGCCTCCGGCCCGTATCCCTTTGCGGGTGATCTCCACGACCTGCCCTGCGACTTCGGTGCGGCCGATGGTCAACTGCGCGTCGCGTACGAGCCTGCCGTCCGCGCCGACCGTGGCCGTCGCTGCGCTGCGCACCTGGCCGAGCCGCAGCACGCGGTTGATGGTGATCGGCTGGGTGTCCGCGGTGGCCGAGGCCTTTCCCACCCGCTTGTCCGAGTCGGCCTCGGCCTGGGCGAGCGCGGAGGTCGACCCCGACGCGGCGTCCTGACCCAGCCGCGTCCGGGCCTGGGCCCGCGTGGAGGTCTTCGTACTGTGCGAGCTGAGGGTGTGACCCTGCTGCCCGGCCTCGGACTTCTCGTCGGACGGGTAGCGGGAGGCCACGTACGCCGGGTACTCGGGGAACTTCTGGCCGGTCTGGCTGCCGAGCAGGGCGGGCGCGGAGACGATCGTCTCGCCGGGGTACGGACTGCCGGCGAACCCGGACGACTCCTCGACACCGGAGTTGACGCAGGCCTGGGCGGCGGGGATCGCTGCTCCCGAGGGCGCCTGCAGCACCGTGTTGTCGCTCGCGCTCACCATCACCTGCAGACCCTGCGCGCTCGCCACCACCGGGCAGTCCGCCTCACCCGACTCGGACGACTCGGCTGACTCGGCGGATTCAGCTGCTTCGGCTGTTTCGGCTGTTCCGGCCGACGTGGCCGCCGCAGCGCCTCCGGGCACGCACACCAGCAGGACGACCGTGCCCAGCCCAGCGAACGCGCGGGCACGCGATGACAAGGGGCGGGGCGGTTTCTTGGGCATGTACGTGCTCCACCGGGGATCGACGGCGTCTGCAGACGGTGATGCGACCTGGGGGGTACGTACAACTCTCAACTGACGCATCGTCAGAAGGAAGCCCTGAGGTCACCCGATCCCGGTGAGCGATCGCCCCGCTCCCACTCACCGGGACACACTCTTGGCACGGAGTCCGACGGGGATTACGTCCTGGCTCTTCCACTCTCAGCGGAAGCCTGACATACCGACAGGCACTGCTCGGCTTCGTATCGCTAGGTGGAGGTGGAAGATGACGGTCCCGATGATCGTCGACACGTACGTGGGGATCTCTTCTCCCGGGCAGGACGGCCGCCCGTCGGCGACGTCCGCCATCGCACCGGCACGGCCACGGCCCTCGCCACCGAGCTCCATGATCGAGCGGATGACGCTCATCCTCGACGCCTTCGATCCCGCCACGCCCACGCTGTCCCTGCTGGAACTGGCCGAGCGCACCGGCCTGCCGCGCTCCACCGTTCACCGCATCCTCGACCAGATGATCCGGCTGCGCTGGCTTGCGCACTCCGCCGGCGGCTACCGCCTCGGCATACGCCCGCTGGAGCTGGGCGGGCTCGCGGCCGACCACAGCGAGATCCGGGACGTCGTCAACCCGCTGCTGTACGAGCTGTGCCAGAGGACAGGGTTCGTCAGCCATCTCGCGGTGCTGGACGGGCGCGAGGTGGTCTACCTCGACAAGGTGGGCGGGCGGGCCGCCGCCCATCTGCCCACCCGGCTCGGTGGGCGGCTCCCCGCGCACACCACGGCGGTGGGCAAGGCCATCCTCGCCTCGCTCGACCCGAGCCACGTCGATGCCCTGTACCGCCCGTGCAGGACACGGCTGCCGGTCCGTACGCCGCGCACGATCCGCAGCATCGCGGACCTGCTGGGCGAGCTGGAGCAGGTCCGGCTGCGGCACGGTGTCGCCATGGACAACGAGGAGTCCATGACCGGCATCTCCTGCGTCGCGGCCCCGCTGCGCGGCCGCGGCCCGGCCACCGCCGCGCTCTCGCTCTGCGGCGACACACGGGCGATGAACGCCGGACGGCCGGCGTCGATGGTGCTCGAAGTCGCCCGGGAGGCGAGCCAGGCGCTGTTCCCTCACCGGCGCCGATGGCCGTAGCGTGCTGCCCCGGAGTCGCCCGGCACAGACTCACCATGTAGGCGAGCGCGGCGTTGTCGAGCCAGGCCGCCTGGTCGTCGATGCTGCGGGTCTCCGCCAGTCTGGGTAGTCGCGCCTCGCGCCACGCGGGCTGTCCGGGTTCGCCGCGGACCGCCCCCGTCGGCTGCCGCTGCGGCATGAGCCGGTCGGTGGGACCCTGGTGGAGGAACCGGCAGAAACGCACTGGCAGAACGCCTGGCGGAAGGACAGCCGCAGCTCGATCACCGGGAAGCCGATGCCGACGAGGATCCTGCTCGAGGGGCGCCCCGGCGTGGGCAAGACGACCGCCGTACGCCGGCTGGCCGCGCTGCTGCGCACCCGCGGGGTCGTCGGCTTCACCACGGAGGAGATCCGGCACGGCGGCACGCGGGTCGGTTTCGCGCTGGAGACACTGGCGGGCGAGCGAGCCGTGCTGGCGCACGTCGACTTCCCCGGGCCACCGCGGGTCGGGCGGTACGGCGTCGACCTGGGCGTCATGGAACGACTGGCGCTGCCGTCGCTCACGTCGGCGCCGAGGGGCCCGGGGCGGCTCGTGCTCATCGACGAGCTGGGGCGGATGGAACTGGCCTGCACCGCGTTCCAGGCCGCGGTCCGTTCCCTGTTCGAGGCCGACGCCGACATCGTCGCCACCGTCCACGCGCACCGCGACCCGTTCACCGACGCCCTCAAGCAGCGCGCCGACATCGAACTCGTCCCTCTTACCCGGGCGAACAGGGACGCCTTCCCCGGGGAACTGGCGGCTCGGCTGGAGAACCCACGGGAGAACCCCTGAGGATCTCCCGCCCCGCTCGCCAACAGGCTCCGGCCCCGCGCCGGCGAGCAGCCGGGGCCGGAGCCGGGAGAAGAGGGACCTGCCTGGGGTCAGGTGACCTTGGGCATCTCCCCCTCCGTCGTCTCGAGGTCGATCACGGAGAAGGTGGCCCCCTGCGGGTCGGAGACGGCCGCGAACCGGCCGAACGGGCTGTCGTGCGGCCCGAAGTGCACCTCCCCGCCGTGCTTGGTGACGGTGGCGATCGCGTCGTCGCAGTTGCCGACGGCGAAGTAGACGTTGACGTACGGCGGGACGTCGGCGGGGAAGTCGCCGGTCATCTTCATCCGGCCGACCACCGTGTCGTCTCCGAGGTTGTAGAGCTTGAAGTCGACCGCCTCGTCCTCCAGCGTCTTCACCCCGTAACCGAAGACGGCCGGGAAGAACGCGTCCGCCTTCTGGGCGTCGCGCGTGGTGATTTCGGCCCAGCAGAACGAACCGGGCTCGTTCTCCTTCTCGAAGCCCTTGTGGGTGCCCGCCTGCCAGACGCCGAAGACGACGCCGCTCGGGTCCTTGGCGATCAGCATCTTGCCGAACTCGCCGACGGCCATCGGCTCCATCATGGGGTCGCCGCCGTTGTCGCGGATCTTGGCGGCGGTGGCGTCGATGTCCCGCGACGCGAAGTAGATGCTCCAGGCCGGCGGTCCTTCCCAGCCGGGCATCTGGGGAGAGACGGCGGCGACGTTCTTGCCGTCCGAGTACGCCTGCGTGTAGTTGCCGTACTCTTCCGCGGGTTCGCCGAAGGTCCAGCCCAGCAGTTCACCGTAGAAGCTCTTCGCGGCCCCCACGTCGGGGAACATGGCGTCGGCCCAACAGGGCGCGCCTTCGGGTTTCTCGGCCATGGCTTGACTGCCTCCTGCTCTGCTCCTGCTCAAGGGTTGTCGGCTTGCCACGCTATCCGTGGATCTCGGCTCACGCCCGGCAAAGCATTCGAACACATGGTCAATTCTTGGGGGTGGACCATGACGCGGCGGCGGACCTCGCGCCGGACAGGCCCCAGACACGTCCGGAACCCGCCGCGACACGGAGAGGCCGGTTTGCACCCGTCCATCCATCAGGGAATGCGACTCCCCCGCCCGTCTCGCCGAAAAAGCAAGAACTTTCAACCAATTCGAGCGGCAGTGGCGAATCGATCCTTCAACCATCGTGGCGCATATGCCCCGTGAATGCGGCACAGTGCGCTTGCGCCTTGAAGTCCGGGGAGACGGAAGGGCGATGGATTGAGCAGGCCAGAGGCGAAAGGTGAATATGGAACTAGTTATTCAGCGCGACTAGTTTCGCTACGACTTCACGATGAGTAGGGTATGGCCCGCTGCCGGTGGATCTCTGGAAGGGGTCCGGCTGAATTCGGCGTGAAGGGATCTGTGGGCGATGCCGCCCGCCGGATCGGGAGGGGATCGTGACTGCTGGCTCGTTCGAGGGGCAGTACGTGTGGCATCCGGCGGCCGACGATCGCCGGTTGGCGCGGGCATGCATCGACGTGAGGGCGGGTCGGTACCTGAGCGCACACGAGGCACTGAAGGAGACCCGCGGGGATTTCGAGGTGCGGGCCCACCGGTCGCTGGTCCTGGCATCCGAGGCGGCCGACTCGGATCTGGCGGAGCGCTGGTTGGCCGAGGAGCCCAGCGCGGAGTCCGCTCTGCTGTGGGCGCGCGTGGCGATGCTCCGGGCCTTACGCATGGCCGACGCCCGTGATCCACGCGAGGGCACCCTGGTGCGCATTGCCCACGTGGCGTGTGAACGAGCGGCTCAGATGCTGCCCGAGGACCCCACCCCCCGGGTGGCGCAGCTGGCTCTGGCCCGCCTCGACCGGCCTTCCGACCCCGCCCCGGAGGGGCTGCTGACCGCCCCTCCCGGCCCCTGGCGCCTGTTCGCCCATATCCTCCGGCTCGATCCCTGGAACCGCGAGGCACACCACCGGTTCCTGGCCTTCTTCTTCACCCGCCACGGCGGTTCGGCGAGTGCCAGATGGGATGTCGCCACGTTCCTGAGCCAGCGGGCACCCGTCTTCTCGGCTCTGCGACTGCTGCCGCTGGTGGCGCTGGTGGAGGACTACGACCCCTCCGCTCTGCTGGCGGACCGCATCTGGGAGCAGCCCCAATGGAGGGGTGCGGCCCTGGGAATCTCCCACAACTGGCTTCCCCACGTGGCCGGTTATCGGTTCACTCCCGTGCTGGACCTGTCATATCTGGCGCACGCACTGTTCATGGCGAAATGCGAATTCGAGGCGCGGGAAGCCTTCACGGCCATGGGTCCGTACGCGTCTCGGATGCCCTGGAGCGTGTTCGGTGATCCCGAAGAGCAGCTGACCAGAGCCAGACGTTTGTGTGGACTCCCGATACCCGGTGCCGCCTGATCCATCCCGTTTTCCATCAACCCCTTCCGAGAAAGGTCGCGGCTGTGACGGAGCGTTCGTCTCTCACTCGCCCGAAAAGCGGTCGTCATGCAACGTCCGTCACGCTCGATGACGACGCGACACTGCATGCCATGGGTTATCCGCGGAAACTCACTCGGAGATTTCGCGCGTTCGACAATTTCGCCATTTCCTTCACGATCATCAACATCATCTCCGGGATCTTCTCCTCCTTCGGATTCGGCATGGGTGCCGGCGGGCCACGGATTCTCATCTTCGGCTGGATCGGCGTGTCCGTCATGGTGTTGTTCGTCGGTGCCTCGATGGCCGAGATCGCCTCTGCCTACCCGACCAGCGGCGCGCTCTACTTCTCCGCGGGCAAGCTCGCCAAGCGGCATCGCGGCGCCTGGTCCTGGTACACGGGGTGGCTGAACTTCGTGGGCCAGGTGGGCGGGACGGCCGCCACAGGCTTCGCGGCCGCCACCTTTATCCAGGCGTTCATCGGGCTGCAGTGGTCCACGTACGAGGTGACAGCACAGAAGACGGTCGCCATCACGGCGGTGATTCTGCTGCTCCAGGCACTGGCCAACACCTACACGGTGCATCTGGTCGCCATACTCAACCGGATTTCGGTGTGGTGGCTGCTGATCGGCATGGTGGTGATCGTGACCGCGCTCGTCGTGGTGCCCACGCACCATCAACCGGCTTCGTTCGCCACCCATTTCGTCAACAACACCGGTTTCACCAACGGCGTGTACGGCGCCATGCTGGGCCTGCTCGTCACCAGTTGGACCTTCACCGGCTTCGACGGCAGCTTCCACATGTCAGAAGAGACCGTGAAAGCAACCGTCAACGCCCCCAGGGGCATCATGCGTGCGATCGCCTACTCCGCACTCACCGGGCTGATCCTCATGCTGGCCCTGGTATTCGCGATCCACGACTACGACAAGACAGCGAGCGCGTCGGCGCCGCCGGTGCAGATTCTCATCGACGCACTCGGCCTGGGCGCCGCCAAGCTGCTTCTGCTGATCGTGATCGGCGCCATGCTGTTCTGCGGCCTGGCCAACATGACCAGCAATACCCGCCAGATCTTCGCCTTCTCCCGCGACGGGGCGATGCCCGGCTCCCGCCTGTGGCATTCGGTGTCCCTGCGCACCCGCACCCCGGTCAAGGCCGTCTGGCTCGCCGCGGCCTGCCCCCTGGTGCTCGTGCTGCCCGGCTGGTGGTCCCACACCGCCTTCACCGCCGTCGTGAGCGTCAACGTCGTCGGGCTCTTCCTCGCGTACGGCGTACCCATCTTCCTGCGGCTGCGCCTGGACGACTTCCAGCCCGGCCCGTGGAACCTGGGGCGTTACGGCAAACTCGTCGCGGCGATCGCGGTGGCCTGGATCGTGCTCAGTAATGTGCTGTTCATGCTGCCCCAGGCATCCCCGGTTACCGTCACCTCGTTCAACTACGCGCCCGTCGCGCTGGCCGTGGTCCTGTTCATCGCCACGGTGTGGTGGTTCGCCACGGCCCGCCGGCGCTTCCAGGGGCCGGTGAGCTACGGCAGCCCCGACGAAGTCGCCGCCATGGACCTGATCTGACCCACCTGACCAACCTGACCACCCGACCACCTACCCACCACCGCAACCACCCGCAGCCGCCCCGCGGCGGCTGCCGCACCCACACCCAAGGGAAGGGAAGAACAGAACGTATGGCCCCCCTCGGCGAAGCTCCGCTTCCGCGCTCCACCACCGAGAACCCGACCCCCCGTCCCGCCGGCACCAGCGGACTCACCGTCACCGGCGCCTCGCTGGACGACTGGCACCAGGTGGCGGAGTGGGCCGCCGAGGAGGGGTGGAATCCCGGCAGCGGCGATGTGGCCTGCTTCCACCCCACCGACCCCACCGGGTTTTTCATCGGTCGCCTCGGCACTCAGCCGGTCTCGGCGATCTCGATCGTCAACCACTCCCACGAGTACGCGTTCCTGGGCTACTACCTGGTCCACCCGGACCACCGCCGGCAGGGGCTGGGCCTGGCCACCTGGCGCACCGCGTTCCCGCACGCCGGAACCCGGACCATCGGCCTGGACGCCGTACCCGCGCAGCAATCCACGTACCAGCGCGCCGGGTTCAGCCCCGCACACGAAACCGTCCGCTACGCAGGACGCCCGGAGCGGTCCGGAAATCCGGCAGGCGCAGTCGTGCCCGTCACCTCGGCCCACCTCGACGCGATCGCCGCGTACGACCGGCAGTGCTTCCCCGCGGACCGGCGCGGCTTTCTCACCCGCTGGCTGACCGCCCCCGGCCGCACCGCCTACGTCCATCTGCACGACGGGCACCTCGCCGGCTACGGGGTGATCCGGCCCGCCCGCGACGGCTGGCGCATCGGGCCCCTGTTCGCCGACACCCCCCAGGGCGCCGAAACGCTCTTCGACGCTCTCACCGCTCACCTCGGTCCGGATGACGAGGTGGTCCTCGACGTCCCCGAGCCCCAGCAAGCCGCCCGAACCCTCGCCACGGCCCGCGGGCTGACACCCCAGTCCCACACCGTGCGCATGTATACAGGACCGGTCCCCCCGACGCGGGCGGATCGCACCTACGGCGTGACCAGTCTCGAACTCGGTTAGCGCACCGGCCCGGCCCCGCCGGGCTGCGACGGTGCCCGCTACCAGCTGAGGTGCAGGCTCCGGGGTGAGCGGTGGACAGGCGTCGGGCACATCTCGACCGGGCGGTCCGCGGACAGCCGGAGACCGGGCAGCCGACCGGTCAACAGCTCCAGAATGAGGCGCAGTTGCTCACGGGCCAGCCTGATCCGGGACAGCCGTGGACCCCCTGGCCGAGCGTCAGGGCGCAGGGAGTTGGCGGACGAGAACTCCTCGGGCGCGTCGAGCCTGCCGTGCCTGTAAATCCACCAACGGCCTGCGGCGGCTGTTAGCCGAACTACCGCTTCTGCGCGGCGATCCGCCGCGCGTAGACCTCGACGAGCTCCTGGTACGAGTCGTCGAGATAGCTCGTGAGCAGCGCCTCGGCGCCAGCGCTGTCCCCGGCCTGCAGCGCGGCGAGGATCTCCCGGTTCCGCGGAAGATAGGGCTCATGCAGCCGTCGCGGATCGTCCACCACATGGAAGGCGAGGCGCAGTTCGGCCAGCACGCTGCGCATCAGCTCGTCGGTGCGCGGGCTCCCGCCGAGGGCGACGAGCTCGCGGTGGAAGTGGATGTTGGCCGTCGACACGCCCTTCCAGGCCCGTTCGCGCGCGGAGCGCTCGCCGGCGGCGACCGCGGCCTCGAGCCCGCCGAGCGTGAACGGCGGCTCCCCCAGGCCCCGTACGACGGCGCATTCGACCAGCCGCCGCACCTGGTAGATGTCGGCGACGTCCCCTACGGCGAGCACCCGCACGAAGACCCCGCGGTTGAGCTGATGAATCAGCAGCCGTTCGTGCGTGAGCAGCCGGAACGCCTCGCGCAGGGTGTTGCGCGACACCCCCAGCGCCCCTCCGATGCTGTCCTCGGACAGCCGCGTCCCGGGCGGGAAGAACCCCTCCGCGATCCGGCTGCGCAGGATGTCCGCGACCCGCTCGGCCGTACTGGTACGGCCCAGCAGCGCACGGTCGTCCGCCAGCGCGCTCAGCTCGGCCTCCGTCGTCCCCACAGCGATCTCTTCTCCCCGTCTCGCTCCGCACCCCATGCCCAAGCTCGATGGTCTCAAAGTCAATCGCAGAAGCATGAACGAAACAACACGCCTCTTGAAGGATCGTTCAACGATCCTCTAGCTTGGGGCGAGTGCCGGCCGGTCCACTCTCCGGCGCGTACGTCTCTCAGCGCACCCAACTCCCCTTCTGCGAGGTGCAGATGAGTACGAAACCCCCGCCCCCGTCCACCCCGGCCGACACCCGGATTCCGCAGGGCCGGCTCCCCGAGGACCGCGGCCCGTTCGCCTGGCTGCGCGCCCTCGGCCCCCGCGGCCGCCGCGCCTTCGGCGGCGCATTCGGCGGCTATGCCCTCGACTCGTACGACTTCTTCACGCTGCCGCTGAGCATGGTCGCGATAGCGGCCTACTTCGGGCTCGACAGCGGCCAGACCGGTCTGCTCACCACCGTCACCCTGGTCGTCTCGGCGATCGGCGGCGCCGTCGCCGGCGTCCTCGCCGACCGCATCGGCCGGGTGAAGGCCCTGATGATCACGGTGATCACCTACGCCGTTTTCACCGTGCTGTGCGGCTTCGCGCCCAACTACGAGACGCTGCTGGCCTTCCGCGCCCTGCAGGGCCTGGGCTTCGGCGGCGAATGGGCGGTCGGCGCGATCCTGGTGGCCGAGTACGCCTCCGCCAAGCACCGCGGCCGCACCCTCGGCGCCATCCAGAGCTCATGGGCCGTGGGCTGGGCGCTCGCCGTCATCGTCTACACGCTGGTCTTCCAGTACGTCGACGAGGACACCGCCTGGCGCGTGATGTTCTGGACCGGCGCGCTGCCCGCCCTGCTCGTCATCTACGTACGACGCCATGTCAGCGACGCGCCCGGGGCCACCGAGCAGCGCCTGGAGAGCGCCGACAAGAACGCCGTCGGCTCCTTCGCCGGAATCTTCAAGCCGGAGTTGCTGCGCACCACGCTCTTCGCCGTACTGCTGTCCACCGGCGTCCAGGGCGGCTACTACACCCTGGCCACGTGGGTGCCGACCTACCTCAAGTCGGAGCGCGGGCTCACCGTCATCGGCACCGGCGGCTATCTGACGTTCCTCATCTCCGGCGCCTTCATCGGTTATCTGACCGGCGGCTATCTCACCGACAAGCTGGGCCGGAAACGGAACATCACGCTCTTCGCCTTCCTCTCCGCCACCTGCATTCTCGCGTACACCAACATCCCCGACGGGGCGAATGGGCTGCTGCTCGTCCTCGGCTTCCCGCTCGGCTTCTGCATGTCGGCCATCTTCAGCGGCTTCGGCTCGTTCCTGAGCGAGCTCTACCCCACCGCGGTGCGCGGCACCGGGCAGGGCTTCACCTACAACACCGGGCGGGCCGCGGGCGCCTTCTTCCCCACGCTCGTCGGCTTCCTCGCCGACAGCTGGGGGGTGGGCGGCGCCCTGGTCTTCGGCGCGGTCGGCTACGGTCTCGCCGTGCTGGCGCTGTTCGGACTGCCCGAGACGCGCGGCCGGGAGCTGCTGTGACCCGCACTCAGGGGACCGGTAACCCGGTGACGCGTACCCAGGGAACCCGCACCAGGGCCACGAGCGCGCGCGAGGCCCGCGCGCACTTCCGGGCCGGGATGCGGCGAAAGGGCGGCGCCGGGTTCCACGGGATGGCCGGGGCCTCATACTGTCGGGGGCCGGCGCGTATCGATGTCTGCGGGTGAGCAAGTCCGCTCGTGACCTGGCCTCACGGGTCGTGGCGCCACGGAATGACGACGCGGAACTTGCCGCCGGCAGTCTGCCGAGGCGGTTCTGTGGCGCGCTCGACGGTGACGTGCCCTACGCTGTGGGCGGTGAGCAAGCCGGTGATCTCGCCATACGCGGTGCTCCACACGCGGTCCGGATCCACTCCCGCGGTCGGCCGGATGCGCACCCGCAAGGTCGTCGGCGAGGTCTGCTCGATCTGGAACAGGTCCATGCCCGGGGTGCGTTCCAGCACGGTTTCGAACGCCATCGGCACGATGCTCACCGGCTCCCCGCCCGGGCGCGGGAAGGACAGCAGGTCCGCCGCTCGGCCCCGCACCTTGAAAGCGGGCAGGGGGTCCCCGCACGGGCAGCGGTCCGGGCGCTGCAGCACGCTGTCGCCCAGGTCGTAGCGGAGGATCGGTTGCGCCCATCGGCACAGGCTGGTCAGCAGCACGGTGTGGGACTGCTGTCCGGGTGGGGTGGGGCGGTAGTCGGCATCGACCGGTTCCAGGATCAGCCAGTCGCTGTGGATGTGCAGCCATCCCTGCGGGCAGCCGTAGCCCAGAGCGAGGCTCTCGTTGCACGCGTAGGTGTTGAGCACATGGGCGTCGAAGGCGGAGCGGATGCGCTGGTGATCGCCGTCGCTGATGCCCTCGGCCACCAGCGACACCACGTCGGGGTCGATCCGCAGCCTGCCGGCCAGCCGCTCCCCGGCGAGCAGCGCGACCATGGTGGCGTAGCCGTGCAGCGAGGCCGGGCGGAACTGGTTGAGTTGGTCGACCAGTTCGGGGAGGGGGCTGTGTACGGAGAACACGCGGCTGCCTCTGGCCTGCAGGCGGCGGGCCTTGTGCCGGCGGATGGTGACCGCGTACGCGGCCAGGTGACCACCCGTGGCGATGACATGGGCCGACCGCCGGCCGCTGAGGAGCAGCCTCGCCATCCGGGCAGGGGTCAGCGCCCGTGACGCGGCGCGCAGCGACAGCGCGGTGACCACCGCTGCCGCCCGGTCGTCGAGCAGAAAGATGCCGCGGTGCCCGGTCGTGCCCGAGGTGGTGGACACCAGGTACTTGCCCAGAAAGCGATCGCCGATCCGACCGGGATCCTCGATGAAGGCTCGTACGCCCCCGAGGGTGACATCGGGGTCGGTGACCCAGTCGTTGAACCGTGCCATGAGCTTCGGTTTGTCCGTCACCGGCAGCGCGGTCAGGTCCTCGGGGACCTCGGGCACGCTCCCGTAGAGCTCCCGGTAATAAGGGGAGTGCGCACGGGCGAAGGCCACCATCGTGGACAGGCGCCGCCGTTGCCGGGCCGACACGCCCTCGGGGCCCTGTCGGCACGCCGCGCGCCCGTCCAGAACCAGCTTCAGCGTCGAAGTCGTCCTCACCCTTCCTGGCTACTCCTCACCGCGGGCGCCGGCACGACTGATTACGGCCGTATTGCGGAAGAGTTCGCAGCTCGGAGACGCCCATGGGCGGAAGCCGCCGGCCGAGCGTGCGGCGCGCGGTATGCGGCGTGCGTGCGGGGAAAGCGTCCTCGGCTCCTGCCCACCGGGGCGGGGCGGACCCCCGTTCCGTCCCGCTCCGGCGACCCCCCAACGGCCAGGCCGGAGCCGGCAGTCACAGCAGGGCCTGATCATTCCTTGAAGGACGTGAATGTGTCAACTGCTGTTGATGGCGGTGCGATTCAGTCGCTTTACGATTGCCGAGCCCGCCGAATTGACAGTGCTCCGGCATCAACTCTTGTTGCGAGAGATGGCGTGGATCACTGCGGCTGGCATACTGGCACGGACTGCGATCCACAAGCGCATAACGGTCGGGGGGCTACTGCATGGGCGACATCGGCGCGGCCGCAGGCGATCTTGCATCCGAGCATTTCGCAGATCGCCTGGAGCATCTCTTCGCGCACATGTACCCCGCCGCACAAGGCCGCCCGTACACCAACGGCGAAGTCGCGCGGGCCACCGGCCTGAGCACGACCGCAATCGGCTACCTGCGCACAGGCCGTAACAGACCCTCACTGGAGACTGCGGCACGGCTGGCCGGCTTCTTCGGCGTGCCCCTGGACTTCTTCCGCAACGACGAGGTCGCCGTCCGAGTCCAGGCCGAGCTCACCGACCTGGCCGCGATCCGTGACCACAGGGCGCGGCGGATCCTGCGCCGCTCTGCCGGACTGCCTGCGGCGATGCAGGCCGCCGTCGAGCAGATCATCGATGAGTACCGCAAGGCCGCGGGTCTTCCGTCGGATCCCGATGACGACGAGCAACGGGGCCGCCGGCGCGGGACAGCCTGAGCGGCGGCACGACCTGAGCGGCACGGCCACGGAGGGCGCCGCACAGGAGGCTCGTTGAACATGCCACCTCGGTTCCACGTACTGCACAGGGCGGCGGGCCATCCCGCCGCGACCCGCCGAGGAGGGCTGCATCGGATGACCGCGCATCGCACCGCCACGGTGGCCGCTCTCGTCGGGGCGGCCCCAATCCTGCTCACGGTGTTGGCCGGCAGCCCGGCGCACGCGCACGGGGCGCCGACGGATCCCGTCAGCCGGGTGGTGGCCTGCTCCCCCCTCGGCGGGCGGAAAACACAGTCGGCCGCGTGCAAGGCAGCTGCCGCCACCGGCGGGGCCTCTGCCGCCTGGGACAATCTGCGAGTCGCCGATGTCCGGGGCAAGGACCGGCAGATGATCCCCGACGGCAAGCTGTGCAGCGCGGGGCTCGACGCGTACAAGGGTCTCGACCTGGCGCGCGCCGACTGGCCCTCGACACGCCTTTCCGCCGGGGCGAACCTCGCGCTGACGTACCGGTCGACCATCCCCCACACCGGAACCTTCGAGCTGTACCTCACCAAGAACGGCTACGACCCGACGCAGCCCCTGAAGTGGTCCGATCTGGAGGCCGAGCCTTTCGCGACGGCCACCGACCCCCAATTGGTCGACGACGCCTACCGCATCAAGGCCAAGCTGCCGTCCGACAGGACCGGCCGCCATCTCCTCTACACGATCTGGCGGAACTCGAGCACTCCGGACACGTATTACTCCTGCTCCGATGTCGTCTTCCCTCGCGCCAAGGGCAGCTCGGGCAACGCCTCCACGGACGACGACTCCGGCACGGGCGGATCCCGGGCGGATACCGGAGGCCCCGCTTCCGCGGACAGCCCGGCCGCCACCGCACCCACCGAGGACGACGCGAGCGACACGGCGACCAGCCCGCCGACCCAGCGCGCCGAGGGCGGCCGACTGGCGCCCGCGGGCGGCACCGGCGACAGTGACGACAGCGCACCACTGCCGCTGTTCGCGGGCGGCGCTGCAGCGTTCATCGCCGCGGCGGGCACAGCCGCCACCCTGCGACGGCGACGCATGCGGCGATGAGGCGAAGCCCCGCCCCAGCCCGGGCTCAGGGCAATGTGCCGGGCCGGGGAGGGAGTTCATCGGGTGGTGGTCCGCCACTCCAGCTGGCCCGGTCCTGCTGGACAGTGGTGGACGCAGTCCGGGCAGGCGTACACCGCTCTGGCCGTCCCGGAGCGGGAGGCGACGACGCGTACCAGGACCGGCGCCTCCGTGGTGCGCTCGCAGCGGCAGCAGACGCGGGCCAGGGGGCGCCGCTCGGAGGTGTCGGCCAGCGCTGCACTGAGCGCGCAGTGCAGCAGCTCCGGCCTCGTCCGGTGCCCCTCGCGGGACGGCGGCACGCGCCAGTGGAGCCCCGGCCCGTACGTACGGTGCTGCGGCGGAACCGCCACATGCCACCCCGAGCCGAGCACCTGGACCTGCTGCAGCTGCCAGTGATCCGCGCTCCCCGGGCGAATGAGCCAGTAGAGGATGCCGCCGTAGTCATCCTTGATCACGGGTCCCGTCTCGTCTCCGAGGTACGTCAGAGCGCGGACCCCCGTGCCGATCGGCACCCGTACAGCGTCCCACCACCGTCCGGCGGGCAGGGTCCGCACATCCAGGCCGTGCGGATCCACCCACCCCGGCGCGTTGCTGACTGTCATGGTGTTCACCGGCTCTCCCATCGGATGCCGAGACCCTAGGGCGGACCCGAGCCCGCAACTTACGTGTACGCGTAGGGAAGTTGTCCCCACACGCAGTGTGTGCCCGTGCGGTCTCGTTCCGGAGCCGTACGACGGCGTAGCGTGACGTGCCGTATTGGAGTTCGAGAGCAGGGAGGCTCCGGTGGGAGACCATCGCCCCATAGCGATAGACGCGACCGGCCGCGACATCCACGGTGAAGCCGCCCGTATACGTGAGAGGGGACCGGTCGCACGTGTCGAACTCCCCGGCGGGGTGGAGGCGTGGGCGGTCAGCAGTCCCGAGCTGCTGAAGCAGCTGCTCACGGATCCACGCGTGTCCAAGGACCCGCGCCGGCACTGGCCCGCCTGGATCAACGGGGAGATCTCCCCGGAGTGGCCGCTGTTCACCTGGGTCGCGGTCCAGAACATGTTCACCGCGTACGGCGGCGAGCACAAACGACTGCGGACGCTGGTCTCCAAGGCGTTCACCGCGCGCCGGACCGCCGCGCTGCAGCCGCGCATCGAGGAGATCACGGCAGGCCTGCTGGACCGTATCGCCGAGGCCGGAGAGCGGGGGGCGGTGGTGGATCTGCGGGAGGAGTTCTGCTACCCGCTGCCGATCCAGGTGATCAGCGAGCTGTTCGGCCTGCCCGAGGAGAAGGGCGCGGAGCTCCGGCACCTCGTGGACAGCATCTTCCATACCTCCGCCGACCCGGAGGAGGTCACGGACACCTACACCCGGCTCTACGCCGTGCTCGGCGAACTCGTCGCCACCAAGCGGCAGTCGCCCGGCGACGACCTGACCACCGGCCTCATCGCGGCACGCGACGACGAGGGCGACACCCGGCTGAGCGAGCAGGAGCTGCTCGACACCCTGGTGCTCATGATCAGCGCCGGTCATGAGACCACGGTCAATCTCATCGACAACGCCATCCACGCCCTGCTCACCCAGCCGGAACAGCTCGCGCACGTACGCGCGGGCCGCGCCTCATGGGACGACGTGATCGAGGAGACGCTGCGGGTGGAGGCACCGGTCGCCAGCCTGCCCCTGAGGTACGCCGTGGAGGACCTCGCGCTGGACGAACTGGGCGGGCCGGACGGGATGGTGATTCGCGGGGGCGAGGCGATCCTGGCCGCGTACGCCGCCGCCGGACGCAATCCCGAGCGGTACGGGAAGGACGCCGACATCTTCGACGTCACCCGGGCCGACAAGGAGCACCTGGCCTTCGGGCACGGCGTGCACTACTGCCTCGGCGCTCCCCTGGGCCGCATGGAGGCCCGCATCGCGCTCCCGGCGCTCTTCGAGCGCTTCCCCGCTCTCGCCCTCGCCCTGCCGCAGGAGGAGTTGCGGCCTGTGGATTCCTTCATCTCCAACGGACACCGCGCCCTGCCCGTACGCCTGCGGTGATGAGCTGATCAGTCCCTTCGGGTCAACCGCCCCGGTCCTGGCATATGCGCATGTACGTCAGGGCGTCCACCGGGGCCGGTTGCCTGCACTACGCTGCATACCCATAACTACCGTTACCCGCATATGAGTTGAAGCTTTTCCAACAACGGTGGTCGGGTCACGCTGAAGGGGGTTCAGTGTCCGGGGGAACCTACATCGTGGAGTCACAGACGACCGGTGAGGTTGAGCCACGCGAGCGGACCGACTTCTGGAGCGAGCACATCGGGTCCTATCAGACCCCCATGGACTTCAGATACGCCCGCCCGGACACCTTCCGCGGCGAGACGATCCGGCAGCGCAGCGACACCTACCAGCTCGTCACCTGGCGGTCCGACAAGATCGAATACGTCCGCACCCCCCGACTGGTGCGTCAGGAACCCGATCCGGACTACCGGTTCGTACTCCCCCTCTCCGGGGAGCTGGTGATACGCCAGGACGACCAGGAGGCACGGCTGACACCGGGGTCCGGAAGCCTGATGACGCTGGCCGCCCCCTTCCAGCTCCTGCACGAAACGTCCCTGCGGGGGATCATCATGTCGATCCCCGCCCACGAGATAGACGGCCCCCTGAACCGGAAGGCCCCGCTGGCCACCGGGCTGGATCTGGCGAACGGTCTGGGGCGCGTGGTGAGTTCCATGCTGCAGGGCCTCTACGACGAGCGCGGCAACCTCTCCGCGACCCAGTTCAACGCCGTCTCCGACCGCATCGTCGAGCTGCTGTGCATGCTCGCCACCGGTGACGACCGCCCGGACGCACCAGGCCAGCTGACCGAGGTCGAGGCGATGGTCCGCCGCTACGTACGCGACCACGCCGCCGATCCCGGCCTGACCGGTGCATCCATGGCGAAGGCGCTGGGCTGGTCACTGCGCCAGGTCCAGCTGGCCCTCCAGCGGGTCGGCACCACCCCCCGCGAGCTGATCCGCGAGGAGCGCCTGCGCCTGGTCCGGGAACGGCTCCGGTGCGGCGAGTGCCGGCACATGACGATCACAGACCTGGCGTACTCCTCGGGATTCTCCTCCGCCAGCGCCCTCAGCACCGCGTTCCGGCAGCGATTCGGGGTCAGTCCCCGGGAGATGCGCTACGGAAGCCGTTGACGGGAGGACGGGCGGGCTCGGCCGCCTCGGGTGCCGTGGGTTAGCGGCGGCGGCCACGGTCGATGAGCAGGACGCAGATCGCGGCCGCCGGCGAGACCATGCCTCCCACGTACAATCCGCTGCGCCGGTCGCGGTTCCAACAGCCCGAATGCGAGCGCGGCGCCGAACTGCGGGTTGTCGTACCAGGAGGCCTCAGCCCTCTCCCAGCACCGCCCGGATCACGTGCCGGGCGTTGTGCGCCATCGCCGGGTTCGTCCTCCGGTAGTACGGCAGCGCGATCAGCGCCTGCGAGAGCGTCCGCCCCCGGCCGCGGTTCCAGGTCGCGTCGTCCACGCCGAGCGCCTCGCGGAAGACCTCCCTTGCGTCAGCCGGCAGCAGATTCCACGCCGGGAACAGATCGCAGGCCGGATCGCCCACGCCCATGCACCCGAAGTCGATCACCGAGGTCAGCCTGCCCCCGTCCACCAGCAGATTGCCCGGCATCAGATCGGCATGCAGCCACACCGGCGGCCCGTCCCAGCCCGGGGCCCGCAGCGCGTCCTCCCATACGGCGGCCGCGGCATCGCAGTCGACGCCCTCCTGCGGGATCCCGCGCAGTTCCTCGATCGCCGCCCGGGTCGACGCGTCGAGCGAGGCGAGGGGCCCGCCGCGGTAGGCCTCCGGCGCACCCGGCAGGGTGATGCTCCGCATCGCCGCCACGAACCCGGCCAGATCCTCGGCCAGCAGCAGGGGCTCACTCAGCGCCCCCGCCTCGGGGTTCTCCCCCTCCAGCCACCGGTACACCGACCACGGCCACGGATATCCCTCGGCGGGCTCCCCGGCCCCGAGCACCTCGGGGATGGCCGTGGGCAGCCGGGGCGCGAGGCGGGGCAGCCACTCCTGCTCCATCGATACGTCCTTGGCTCCGCCCTTCACCAGCGGCAGCCGTACGACCATGCCGTCGCCCAGCCGGTACATGGCGTTGACCGTGCCGCCGGACGGAAACCGCTCCACCGCCGGGCCCGCCCACTGCGGGAACTGCCCGGCGATCAGCCGCCGTACGAGGTCGTCGTCGATGGGGTGCAGGCCGGGATGCATCTGCCCTGTCCTCATAGGGCGCCATCCGATCGCCGGACGCCGGCGGGCGTCAAACGCTTTTCCGGCCAGTACGGCAGCCCACCACCGGTCACATCAACTGCGGCTGCGGCATGAGGGCTTCCTGCGGGGACCCTCTGACCTCCGCGCCGTCGGGACGGCACCTGCCTCCCGTTCGCCGGAGCGGGCCGAACCCCCGTCCCGTCCCGCTCCGGTCGCGGCGCACTGACGTGTGTGAGCCGGTTGACCTCGTACGGACTTCATCACTGGCGATGTGTCCAACATATTGGCACCTGGTCGCGTGTGAGGTCAAGTTGGAGTGGATACTGTCCAACAGAACGAGCACAGTGGGCAGATGCATCATCCTGAAGACACGACGGGGTGATCCGGTGCGGGGAGCGTGGGCATAGTGGCAGACGACGGCCAGGGTCATGGGCGGTCGCTGGCCGAGCGGTTGAACGCGCTGTTCGCCATGGTGCGGTGGACCGATGCCCATGGCCGCCAGCGGGAGTACTCGACCGCCGAAGTGGCCAAGGCGGTCACCGCAGACCCGTCGCATCCGGCGACGCTGTCGCGGAGTTACCTGGCGATGCTGCGCAACGGGTCGCACACGAACCCGACGTTGAGCGTGCTGGAGGGTCTTGCGAAGTTCTTCGACGACCACCGCGAACCGGGATCGCCGCCCATCACGGTGCAGTGGCTGGTCGCACAGGAGGACCCCGAGGACGAACTGTTGCGGCAGCGGCTCGCCGATCACCAGGTGCGGACGATCGCGATGCGGGCAGGCGCGATGACGCCCGCGATGCGCAAGCAACTGCTCAAGATGATCGCTGTTTTCGACCAGGACGACGCCCCAGGTCCCGGCGCCGGGACATGAGAAAGGACACCGTGCCGTACGCGAACGCGAGGCGCAGGCGCTCCTGCAAGCGCCTGCGCCTCACGACTCGGCCACGCGGGGTCGGGCTACCTCACGTCGAGGCGCACTCCCGGGAAGATGAGGTTCGGATTGCCGCCGATGGCCTGGTGGTTGAGCCGGTAGATGTGCCTCCAGTTCACTCCGTGCGCGAGCGCGATTCCGCTGAGGGTGTCCCCCGGCTTCACGACATAGGCCCGGCCCTTCCGCTGCGCGGGCCCGGTGCCGTACCGCTCTTGATCAGCCTGCGAGCGCTGGGGCCGCACCGCGACAGGGTTCCGGGCCGCCGGCTCCGGCCGTGCCGGCGCGGCAGTGCGCGGCGCCGGCGACCGCAGGCCCAGCGACGCCGAGCACGCAGGCCAGGCACCCCACCCCTGCCCGGCCAGGGTCCGCTCCGCCACGCTGATCTGCTGCGCCCGGGTCGCCTGTGCCGCCCGAGGCGCGTACGCCCCACCGCCGTACGCGCGCCAGGTGGCGTCGGAGAACTGCAGCCCTCCCGAGTAGCCATTGCCGGTGTCGGCCTGCCAGTTGCCCCCGCTCTCGCACATGGCCAGGCGGTCCCACACAGCGCCGTCCTGGGCCTGGGCCGGCAACTGCGCCCCCATGCTCAGCGCGCCGGCCCCCGCCAGCACCACCACGGCCGTGCGCCAGCGAAGTCCGCGGCCCCGGATTTCACTGCGGACAGCCGATTCCGTTGACGTTAAAGGAAGTTCCATCACGTGCTCCTGTCACTCGACGTGCAGTCGGCCAACACCCGTTCAGGAAATGGGGGGTTGTTTGCGCGTTCGTGCATGAGCTTCCGCAAGAAGGTCCGGAATTCTTGCGAGCACGAGGTAAGCACGGCCGCGGTCGGCATCCACAGAGCGCGCAGGAGCGTTCTCCACCCTCCGCCTGCCTCGCCGACGCCGGGCTGCTCGCCGATACCGCCGCATGGGGCGGGCCGTTGTGGGTACGGGGCGCACCGGCCCCGGCGCGGGCGCATCACCGGGCCCGGCGAGCCGGTCGCACGTTCGGAAGGCCTGCACGCCGCGCTCGGTCCGGAGCACTCGGCAGACGTACGGAAGAGGTTCGCATACGCCGCGCACGGTCCTCTCACGACGGCGCACCAGGGCCGCCGGCCGGCGATCCCCACCTCCATCAGGTCGGACCCCGTCCCCGGCGTCGCCGCCGATGCCCAGCGCCGCGGGTCCGCGGCGCTGGGCAGTCCGCTCGCCGCGCCGGTGCCGCGTCCTCCGGATCGGCCCGGGCGCCCGTCCGCCTGCACGCGCCGGTGACCGGACATGCGCCCCCGTACGAAGGGCCGAGGGCGCTGCCATGGAGTCCTTCGGGCGGCGGAACCGGGTGTGTGCCGCTCGACGTGGGCGGACGACGGTCCGGCACCCGCTCGGTCAGCGACCGTGCCGTGAGCGCGGCGTGACGCGCCGTTGCCGGCGGTCGATCGCGACTTTGGCGGGGACCAGGATGAGCCAGAACCACTTGGCCGCGGCGGGAGATGCGAAGGCCAGGGGTACGGCGATGCCGAAGACGAGCACGGTTGAGCCCAGATCGGCGGCGTCGAGGCGCCGCGCCGTGACGGTGTCCGGCGCAGCCGGCGGTGGGAGGCGCCTGTGGATGGTGAGCAGGAGAGCCAGATGCGCCGCGTTCGTGCCGGCGACACTGCCCGAGTAGATGGCCACGGCCAGGGGCTCGTCGCCGTATTCGGCCAGCAGTGCGGTGGGGAACGGCAGGAGCGCGATGAGGGCGAGTCCGAGCAGGGTCAGCCCGGTGACGGTGCCGTCCGGTGCGGGAAGGACGCCGAGGAGCCTGCGGTGGTCGCGCCAGAACTGTGCGATGACGGCGAAGCTCAGCGCGTAGGCCGCGAGGTTGGGGACGGCCTCGCCGAGGGCTTCGTGGAATCCTGCGCTGTTCAGCCCGGGCGGCACCGACACGTCGAGTACCAGCAGGGTCATCGCGATGGCGAAGACCCCGTCCGAGAGGGTTTCCAGGCGTTCCGCGGCCCCGCCGGTTCCGGTAGTCGGTACACGATCCACGTGCAGAGAAGTTATGGGAGTGGCCGTAGGGCCGGGCCCGTACGCGCCGCTCTGCCCGGAACCGTGCCCGAACGGGCCGCGCGCGCTCGCCGGTCGTTCCGGGGAGTGGCGCTCAGGTGCCGGGCGCCCGGTACTCCACCTTCTGGCGGACCGCCTCGTCGATCTCCTCGGTCGTCAGCAGCACGACCGTGCTCGTGCGGACGCCACCGGCCGCCGACGTGACCAGACCCATGGCCGCTGCGGAGGTGTTGCCCGGCAGGTCCGCCGTGACGTAGACGTCCTCCTCGCCGAACGCCCAGTACATCGATTCGAGCCGGCCTCCCAGGCTCTGGACCATGCGTTCGACGACCTCGCGGCGCGCAGTGGCGCCCTCGTTGAGCAGGCCCTTCAGGCCATCCACGGTCAACTTGACCCTGAAGAGGTACTTCGCCATGGGTTTCCGCCTCTCTCGTGCGTCTCGGTAGTCACCCCCTGACCGAATCCTCCTTCTGCTCCGCGTCCCCCGCCGCGAGGACCGCCGCCATACGGCCTACGCCCCCGCCGGGCCAGGATGCAGAGGTGAATGCGGGATGTGACGAGCTCATCTCGCCGGGTCGCCGTGTTGGGCCGGCGGGTCGACCCTGCGCACACTGGGAGTATGCGCGGGGTGATCGCCGGCGAGACGGCGGAGCGCGAGGATCTGCTTGCTGCGGCCGTCGTCAAGGCCGTCAAGGGAACGGGCGCGCACGCCGGGAGCGTATTTCTCCGCTCCCGCGACCGCCGCTCGATCGTGCTGGCCGCTACCTGCGGGGTGCCGCCCTCCCAGCTGGGCGGCTGGCGCCTCATTCCCGTGAGCAGTCCCATTCCGGTCGCCGCGGCCTACAGCACGGGGCGCACGGTTCACCTGGCCGACGCCGACGAGACGATGCGCCGGTTCCCCCAGCTCTCGGTGGCTCTGCCGTTCGCCTTCGGCTCCTGCTCCGTGCCGGTGGGCGCGGGTGGGGAGACCTTCGGGGCGCTGGCGATCGTCTGGGCGGCGGCACCGGGCGGCGAAGGGCTGTCCAAGGCCCAGCGCCGCCAGTTGCGGACCATCGCCAACCGGCTCGGCGCCTCGCTCGCCGCCCTCCGCGCCCGTACCGGCGATCCCGTGGAGTGCGACCCTCAGACGGTTCCGGTCGAGACCCCGGCTCCCTCGGCGACAGCCGTGCGGGTCGGCTTGTTCGACTGGGACCTCGCCACCGGCACCTTCACCGTGGACGACGAGTTCTGCGCGATCTTCGGTCTCGACCCCCGCGCTTTCGACGGACGGGCCGACACGCTCGCCGCCCGCCTGCACCCCGGCGACCTCGCCGCCTTCCGGGCCGCGGCCCGCGCGGCGGCCGCCGAAGGCCGGATCGTCGCGCGGCGCCTGCGCGTACGGGACAGCGGGGACGGCGGGGGCGGCGGCGAGGGGGTGTACCGGACCGTCGAGTTGTGGGGCCGCGTACCGGAGGCCGACGACGCGCGGGCGCGCGCCCATGTGGTCGGTGCGGTCGTCGACCCGCGGGCCGGCAGTGCGGCCGTCGCCGCGGTCGAGCGGCTGCGGGACGGGCTGTTGTCTCTCGCCCCGGACGGGCGGGTCGGCTACGCCAACCACAGCGCCCTGCAGCTGCTGGGCGTGCGCGGCGACGAGCTGCTCGGCCAGTGTCTCTGGGACGTCCTGCCGTGGCTGTCCGACCCGGACATCGAGTACCGGCACCGGTCCGCGATGGTCTCGCAGGCGCCGGTCTCCTTCCTGGCCTTCCGCCCGCCCGACCAGTGGCTCGCCTTCGCCCTCCATCCGGAGGCGGACGGGGTGACCGGCCGGGTGGTCTCCGTCGGCCATCCCCCCTCGGCCGCCCCGGCACCCGCCGCATCGGCCGCCACGACCCCTGCCACGCCTCCCGCCGCGGCACCCGCGACGGCATCCGCTGCGCCTCCCGCCGCCGCACCGGCGCGCCTGGGCGTCATGTACCAGGTCCTGCAGCTGGGCAGCGCGCTCACCGTGGCCGCCACCGTCCGCGAAGTCTGCGAGGTCGTCGCCGACCAGCTTCTCCCGGCCTTCGGTGGCCAGCAGCTCGCGATCTACATGGTCCGCGAGGGGACGATGCACCGGCACTTCCACACCGGCCACCACGAGGACTTCCTCGACTGGCTGGAGGGCGTGCCGCTGCACGCCCACCTGCCCGGTACCGAGGCCCTGACCACCGGGACCCCGCTCTTCATCGAGTCGCAGCAGGACCTCGCCCGGGGATACCCGGGCACCCCCGCGGGCGAGGCGAGCTCCTGGGCGTATCTGCCGCTGATCGCCTCCGGCCGCCCCGTCGGCACCTGCGTACTCGGCTTCGACGAGGTCCACCGGTTCACGGCGAAGGACCGCGACGTCCTCACCGCACTCGCCGGACTGATCGCCCAGGCCCTGGAACGAGCACGGCTCTACGACTCGGAGTACGCCCTCGCCCGCGGCCTGCAGCAGGCGTTCCTGCCGCACCGGCTGCCGGTGGTCCCGGGCGTGCGCACCGCCGCCCGCTACCTGCCCGGCACCAGCGGAATGGACATCGGTGGCGACTGGTACGACGTCATCCCCACCGGTATCGGAGTGTCGCTCGTCATCGGAGACGTCGAGGGACACAGCATCGCCGCCGCGGCCACCATGGTTCAGCTGCGCAGCGCCGTACGGGCCTTCGCGGCGGTGGGCCATACGCCGGGCGACGTGATGGCGGGCGCCAACCGGACCCTCATCGACCTGGACCCCGGGCTGCTGGCCAGCTGCTGCTACATCCGCCTCGAGCCCCGCAGCCACCGCGCGTACGCCGTCAGCGCCGGCCACCCGCCGCCACTGCTGCGCCGTCCCGGCGGAACGACGGACGTCCTCGACCTGGACGTCGGCCCACTCCTCGGTGTGGATCGCGCGAGTGTCTATCCGGGAACCCGGACAGGCCTCCCGCCGGGCTCCGTCCTCGCCCTCTACACGGACGGCTTGGTCGAGGAGCGCGGCACCGACATCGACGTAGGGGTCGACCGCCTGCGGGCGTCCCTGGCCCACGCCCGTGCGGGCTCGCTGGACGAACTCGCCGACCGGCTCCTGCAGGACGCCCGGCGCTCCACACACCGCGCCGACGACATCGCCCTGCTGCTCACCGAATACGGCCGGTAGGTGCCGGATGCCGCCGCCAGGCGGCAACCGTCGACCCACTCCCGCTCTCCACACCGGATCACGCGAGCGCCTCGAGCTCGCCGAAAGCCGACTCGACCGAGCCGGTCAACGCTTGAGGGTCGGGGCCCGCGAGCCGCCGGCCTGCGCGGTAACAGGCGAGTGCGAGGTGGGGCGCCATGGCCGAGGTGACCTCCGACGCGCCCCGTGCCCGCAGGATCTCGCCCATCACCTCGGTGAAGCGCTGCAGCTTCCGCTCGCTGCGGTCATGCAGTTCCGGGTTCTGCTCGATCAGCCGCTCGTGGAGGACGTACCGTGCCGCATCGCTGGTCACCTCCCGGCACATCGCGAGCACGATCTCCCGGATCTCTGCCAGCGCTTCCTTGAGCCCCGGCGGATTCGACGGCGGGTGCGCGTCCTGCCCTTCCGCCATCCGGTCGAGCAAGCGCTGCTCGTCGGCGAAGACCACTTCCTGCTTGTCCCCGAAGTACCGGAAGAACGTCGTGCGCCCGACCTCGGCGCGGTCGGCGATCTGAGCGACCGTCACCTCGGCGAACCCGCGCTCGGCGAACAGCTCGAACGCCGCCTCGATGATCAGCTCTCTCGCTCGCTGCTGCTTGCGCTCGCGGAGGGGACGGCGTTCGGTCATGACCGCCAGTGTAGACGTCAGTGAACGGAGTAACGTACGGTACTGAGTACCACTTGGGACTAGGTACCTGGAGCTGTATGAACGCGCCCGCCGGCACCCTCCTGATGACCGGAGGCAGCCGTGGCATCGGCCGGGTAGCGGCCGAACGCCTCCTGCAAAGCCGCCCTGAACAGCACCTTCTCCTGACGGTGCGAGACCGGGAAGGCGGTCGGCTCGAGAGGGAGCTGGCCGAAGTCACCGGCAATCCCCACGTCTCCACCATCGCGTGCGACCTCGCCTCGCTCGACGACATCCGCTCGGCAGCGGCGGAGATCGGGCGGCGCCTGGACGCGGGCACCCTCCCACCGCTCAGGGGCTATCTCGGCAACGCCGGACTGCAACTGGTCTCCCGGACGCAGGCCACAGCCGATGGCTTCGAAATGGCCTTCGGGGTCAACGTGCTGGCCAATTACCTCTTCCTGCGGCTGCTGCTCAGCCGCTTCGAGGCACCGTCCCGGATCCTGCTGGTGGGCAGCGATGTGCACTTCGGCGACCTCAGACACAACCTCGGGATGGTCCCCGCCCCGCGGTGGGACGACGTCTCCCAACTCGCCAGGCCGGCCACGGGCCCCGGGGCGAACTCCGTCACGGAGGGCCGTCGGGCGTACTCGACGAGCAAGCTCGCCGTGCTCTACCTGGTGCACGCACTCGCGCGCCGACTGCCCCCGGGCGTCGACGTGTTCACCTACAACCCCGGGTACGTGCCCGGAACCGGACTGGTCCGGGACGCGGGCCCTGTGACCCGCGCGCTGTCCCGCACGATCCTCCACGGTCTGCGGGCGACGCCCTTCGCGATGGGCCCGCGAACGGCCGGCCGTCGGCTGGCACACGCCGCCGTGGGGCCCCGCCCCGGCAGCAGCGGCACGTATCTCGACCGGGGAAGGATCACCCCGTCCTCAGCCGAGTCCTACGACCCGGTCCGCGAGGAGGATCTCTGGAATTCCGCCGCCCGCCTCTGCGGCCTTCCCACCGAAGCCCCGACCAGCCGCTGACCTCGGCGTTCCGGCTCCAACTCGCCGGTCATTCCCGGCGGTCGGTCAGCGTGCGCACCTCGTGTACGCGGATGCGATGTCCTCGGCCGGGGCCCAAATGAGCGCCGGCATGCCGAGCCCGCCGTTACGCGCCACTCACACCGCCGCAGCGCGTTTCTCCCCTCCTCCCCCGGTCACCCGTGGTCCTCAGGAAGCTCGGTCGCAACAGGAGGCGAGGACATGACCACCTTCGGATACTTTCTGGCATGCGAAGAATTCGGCCCTCGTGAACTGCTGGAACAGGCCCGCATGGCCGAGCAGGCCGGCTTCGATTCACTGTGGATCTCGGACCACTACCACCCGTGGAACGACGCCCAGGGCAACAGCCCTTTCGTGTGGTCGGTCATCGGAGGTCTGTCCCAGGCCGTGTCACTCCCGGTGGAGACCGCCGTGACCTGCCCGAGCCTGCGGACACACCCCGCCATCGTGGCCCAGGCCGCCGCCACTTCGGCAGCGATGCTCGAAGGGCGGTTCCGGCTCGGCATCGGCACCGGCGAGGCTCTGAACGAGCACATCTTCGGCGACGTCTGGCCGAGTGCCTCGGTGCGGATGGAGATGCTCGAAGAGGCCGTGACGATCATCCGGAGGCTGTTCACCGGTGAGGAGGTCAGCCACCGGGGACGGCACTACACCGTGGAGAACGCCCGGCTCTACACCCTCCCCGACGAACCCGTACCGATCGATGTCTCAGGCTTCGGCCCGGCTGCCACCGCGCTCGCAGGCCGCATCGGCGACGGCTACATCTCGATGATGCCGGATGAGGACCTGATCGCCCAGTTCCGCAAGAGCGGCGGCAAGGGAAAGCCGGTGCAGGGCGGCCTCAAGGTCTGCTGGGGGCCCGACCGGCAGGAAGCGGTACGTACGGCGTGGCGGCTGTGGCCCAACATGCTGCTCCCCGGCGAACTCGGCCAGGTCCTCCCCACGCCACGCCACTTCGAGCAAGCCTGCGAGCTGGTCACGCAGGATATGGTCGCCAACGCCATGACCTGCGGCGACGATGCGGACCAGCACATCGCCGCGCTGCGCACGTTCGCCGATGCCGGTTTCGACACGGTCTACGTGACCCAGATCGGCCCCGACCAGCGCGGATTCTTCGACTTCTACCGCACAGAAGTGCTGCCACAGTTCGCTCATGCATGAGCCTGCCGCCCCGCACGCTCCTTCCGTGCCATTGCCCGTGCCTTGCGTGGCTTGGCCCGTGCCGCGCGGCGGCAGCGGCGCAGTTCCTCGCCGTACGGCAGCAGTACCGCGACCCCGATCGCGGCGGCGATTCCCGCCAGATACGGCACCGGCAGCCGCCGGCGCCGGGGCACCAGGCGCCAGGCCGAGGGGTCGCCCGCGCCCCCGCGCAGCAGCGACCGCACCTGATCGGCGTGCAGGCACATCAGCGACGCCAGCGCACCGAAGGGCAGCGCTTCAAGGAAGCTGTGGATGTGCTGCTCCACCGGCTTCACCTCGCGGTCGCTGCGCACCGCGGTCCGTACGTCCCACAGCGCCGTCGCCTCGTGCACCCCTGCCGCCCCCAACTGCACGCTCAGCAGCAGCGGATTGACCTCGTACAGCAGCGTGAGCGCGATCGGCCCGCCGACCTCTGCCATCATCAGCGAGTGGATCAGGGACTCCTTGGTCCCCGTGGTGTCCTCGATGCGGGTGCGGCGGTGCATGACCCAGTCCGCGAGCCCCGGCACGAACCATGAGGGCAGAAGCCCGTACATCAGGTACCGGACCGTGGCGTCCTCGACGCTCTCCGCCGGTGTCGGCGCCTGGATCGTCGGCCTCTGAAACCAACTCATGAGATCGGACCACCCTTCATTCCGCGTGCAGTCGGTCCTGGTCTCCGGAAGAACTCTCCGGCAGGGCAGTTGCCCTTCCTCTGCCCTTCCTTCGGACCGGACGCGGGGTACCCGCACCAGGAGAGGGGAAACGGCTCGGCTGCGGATACGGGGCCTGAGCCCACCGGACGCGCGTGACCCTGCGAGGAATCCTGCGATGACTCGTTGGACAGACGGTGGTCGTCCCCGGTCGCATTCCGAGTCGGAACCGCGGCCCAGCGGCGATCGACCAGTCGCCCAGTACAACTCTTCCGCTCAGGCCAGGTGTTGTGGCCGGATTGCCCGGCACAGGCCCGGTTCCTCAGCGTGCCAGCGCGTCCCTGACCGCTTCCTCCGTGCGCGCCACCACCGCAGATCCGTCATCCGCGGTGATGATGGGGCGCTGAATCAGCTTGGGGTGCTCGGCGAGCGCCGTGATCCAGCGGTCCCGCGACGCCGCGTCGCGCGGCCAGGTCTTCAGGCCGAGTTCCTTCGCGGCCGCCTCCTGGGTGCGCGTGATGTCCCACGGCTCGAGGCCGAGGCGGCCGAGCACCTCGCGGATCTCGTCCGTACTGGGGACGTCCTCCAGGTAGCGACGGACGGTGTAGCCGGCGCCCTCGGCGTCGAGCAGGGTGAGCGCACTGCGGCACTTCGAGCAGGCCGGATTGATCCAGATCTCCATGCGCCCCACGCTACCCCGAGGCACTGTCAGACCCACTCTGGCCAGGGCCGTTGTCGGTGCCGGGCAGTAAAATAGAGGTGGTTCGTGAGGGTCCAACCACCGCGCCAGGAGGTCGCCGATGGCCGTATCCGCAATCGCGAAGAAGCCGACCACGCCGCAGACGCCACCGCCCACGACGAAGCACACGACGAAGCCGACGATCGAGCCGTTTGAGCCGTTGAAGAAGAAGCCGCTGCCGACCGGGCAGCCGCGCGAATGGTACGAGTCCCACAACCGCAAGCTGAAGGCCATGCGCCTGGCCATCGCCCTGCTCGATACGGGCGTCTACCGCACTGAGCAGGCCCCCAACAGCACGATACGCACCACCGCGGCCCGAATCGGGATCCACCCGCCGTCCAACACCACCTGCCGATTGGTCCGTTCGCTGATCCGCGACGGGCGCTGACCTGTGAACCGGCGGCCTGCAGATCCCGTATCGGCAGGCCGCCGGCTGTGGGCAGGCCCGCCTATCCGCCGATCGACGTGCTGTAGGCGGAGAGAGCGACAACACCGGCCACGCAGGCGACGATCACCCAGGAGCTGAAGCCCATGCGTCTCCTTCTGCGCCCGGATCGCGAGGACTTCCCGGACCGCCTGCCCCGACCGGACTCTGCCGGTCTCGGCGCAAGCGGTGCGGCATAGGCAGCGGCCTCGGCGAGGAGGCGGCGGCAGGTCGCGGCGAGTTCGCCCGTTCCGGAGGAGAGCGGCACAACAGCCTCCGAACGCGCCGGGGCGGTGGTGCCGCCGTCGAGGATGCGGCCCGCGCGGACGAGGATCTCGTCCCTGCCTCCGGCGGGGGCCAGGCTGATCCAGCGCTGCACGTGCTCACCCCGTATGACCACACACCCGGACCGGTCCCGGTAGACGGCGTGCTCCCGCCACAGCACCGCCGCCAACTCCCCTGCGGTCTCCCTCAGTTGGGCGCTCACGGCCCCTCCCCCTTCGCCGGACGTCAAATCGAACAAGCATGGCACTCTAGCGCCAGGGGCACACCGAGTCGGTCATCGGGGCCGTGCCGCGCCGCCCATGCAGTCAGCCGCCCCGTTCGCCGCGCCGGGTGCGCGCCCGCAGTTCCTCCTCCGCCTTCGGGCAGAGATGCGCCGGCACAGATTGCTACGGGCGTGGTCGCCGGGGCCGGGGCGTTCGTGGTCGCCGCACTGCTCGGCATGGCCTGGTCTCCCCCGACAGTCTTCTGACCCGGCTACCGCCGAGCGCTCACTTGCCGCCCTCGAGCGTTAGGGAGGTGACCCCGAACCGAGGGTGATGCTGTCGCCGTTGTCCCGGGTCAGGGTGAGGGTCCTGCCCTCTTCGGAGACCTTGGCCCTGAGGTTGCCCGTGAAGACCTCGACGAACCGCTCCTCGAACTGCTGCAGGCCGTCGGGGCAACCCCTCGCCGTCATCGCGATGTCGGAGACCTTGATCGTGTCGCCCTCGATCTCGACGTCGGCGCCGAGGTGATTGCAGCCCGTACTGCCTCCGGACTTTCCTCCGGCATCGTCCGTCCTGCCGGGGTTGAACTCCACATAGGCGCCCGACTTCGACGGCGGGGTGTACTCCTCGCCGTCGACGGTGACGTTCTTCGGCACCCAGCGGACACCGGTCACGGGCGCCGCGCTGCCTACTTTTCCGCTGCCGGTCTCCGTGCCGCAGGCGGTCAGGGCGGCGGTGCAGGCCAGGGCCGCCGCCGCGAACGTGACGTTCCTCCGTCGATTCACGGAGATGTGACGTATGGGCGTTGTCGGTGGTTCCCTTCAGGCCATGTCAGTCCTGCCGGGGAACGGCTTCAATCCTGCCGGGGAACAGCGAACTCACCCAGCAGTGACCAGTCGTCCTGCTGGATCGTGGTGTTCACGATCCGTGGTGTCTCGGCAAGATGGGGCGGAAGGGTCTGCTGCGCGGTCCTGAAGTGCTCGGACTGCACGTGCGCCGCCCCTGCCTCGTCGTCGCGGAAGGCCTCGACCAGGACGTACTCCGTCGGGTCCTCGATGCTCCGGGACCAGTGGAACCACAGGCAGCCCGGCTCACTGCGCGAGGCGGTGGTGAAGTCGGCGGCGATCTCCGGCCACCGGTCGGCGTGCTCGGGACGGACCTTGAACCTGGCAGTGATGAAGATCATCGGAACCCCTCGGGTGGACTACTGACACAGTCTGCGCCGCCAGTTCGCGGTCTGCGGACGAACGCCGCCCCAGGCGTGTCGCACGCGCCGAGTGCCCAGGCGTGTCGCACGCGCCGAGTGCTACTCGACGCGGTGCGGCCCACGGCGGACAACCCGCAGGCGCGCCTGCGTGGGGAGCTGTTCCCAGCCCGTGGACTCGCGGGCACGTTCCACAGGTCCGCGGGAGAGATCCCGTAGGACCAGTCCGGGGGCGCCGTCGGCGGTGAGGGTGAGTCTGACCCGGACCTCGGGGCGGGCGGGCCGGCCTGCCATCCGCGCCGCGGCCTCCTCCACACCGGGCAGGGAGCCGGCCTCGGCTGCGAGGGCGTCGCCCAGCGCTTGGTCGCGCAGTTCCACGCCCTGCTCGGGGGGCGTTCCGCCGACGGGCATCCGGCCCGGGCGGCGTTGGCGCAGCAGGGCCAGCAACCACCACAGGGCGAGCAGGACGACGAGGACGAGACCGGCGATGAAGGTGGGCCACCACCATCCCTGGTCGGTCCAGGCGGTGCGGTCGGCGTGGCTGAGCACGACGTCGTGCGGCGAGGTCAGCGGCCAGCCGCTGGGTGGCGCGAGGTTCCAGTGCCGATACACATCCAGGCCGCCGGCGAGCACCAGAAGGCCACCGCCCAGCAACACCCCTCCGGCCAGCCCCAGCAGGATCCGGTTGACCGTGGTCCGGGCCTTCATCGTCTCCTCCAGTTCCCCGGCGGTGTCCCTGTGCTGAGGCCGGTCATGTCGTGCGCCGCCGCACGCGGACCGTCAGCCGCGGCAGAGGGGCCAGGGCGAGTCGGTCGATCTGCTCGTGCTTGAGGGTGCTCGTCAGTTCATCCTGAACCTCGTGCAGGTCGCGGAAGCGCACGTCCGCGCGGACCTTGACGCGGCGTCGGCGTACCCGGACCCTTGCCCGGCTGACCCCGGGGACGCGCATGGCGGCGTCACGCAGCAGCTGTGCGGCGCCGCGACGGTCCAGAACGGCGCGCATCGAACCACGGCTGTCGAGGATGTGCAGCGGCAGCAGATTGCGCGAGCCGGGGGTGAGTGCCAGAACGATCAGCCAGAGACCGAGGGCGGCGGCGACCGCGGCGCCGGTGAGCATCCAGACGTCGTCCACCGGACGGCTTGCCAGCTCATCGGCCAAGTCCTTGCGCCAGGCGGCGGCTTCGTTTCCGGTCCGCACCGAGACGACGTCGACCAGGAGCATCCCGGCGCCCACCAGCACCACCAGCGCGGCGAGCGCGGCCGGTATCCGGCGCGGGGACCAGGGCCGGCGCGAAGGGCGCGGCTCGCCGTCCCTCGCCGGAGCCTCCGGCGGGCGCTCGCCGCCCTCGGGCAGTTCGGCGGCCTCGTGGTTCCTGTCCCGCGTCGCCGAGGCGGCCTGCCCTGGCTGCGGGGGCGGCGGGCCGGGCTCCGGCTTGCCAGGTTCCGGCGGGTCGGGTTCCGGCGTGACGGATCCCGGCGGGTCGGGTTCCGGCGTGACGGGCGCCTTTTCGTGACTCATGGCCCTCCTTGCGTGGGGTGGGTGCCGCGCCTGGTCGTCAGGCGACTCGGCCCCGTTCCAGGCTCTCGGCGGGCACCAGCCGCTGGACGATGAGGGTGACTTCGCTGACGCGCATGCCCGTCAGCTGAGCCACCCGCTCGGCGATGCGGCGCTGCATCTGTCGGGAGGCTCCGGCGATGTCCACGGGGTAGGGCAGGTCCAGGGTCAGGCCCAGCCGGGCCGATCCGTCGTGGACCACCGCCGAGGAACGAGGTGCCGCGAGTCCGCGGCGTGCGGGCGGCAGGCCCACCTGCCGGGTCAAGGCCTCGTACGCGGCCCGGGCGGCGATGTCGGCCACCACCCTGGCCGGGATCACGGTCGCGCCGCGCTCGGCCGGCGGCGGAAGCCGCGGCGCACTTGCTCTCGCTTCCCCGGGCGGGCCGCCCGAAGGGTCCGGAGGAGGGAGATGCGCGCTCATGACACCCGGCCCCGGGTAGGCCCGAAGTCACTCTGGGAACGCCTGGACGCCCTGCTGGACGCCCTGCTGGACTCCCTGCGACCGACGTCCTCCCGGCGGCGAACGAAGTCGCCGACGACGAGGTCGCCCTGCAGGAAGCTGCCGACGATCAGGCCCAGTGCACCCAGGCCCGCCACCAGCAGGAACGCCTCGAAGTCGCCGAAGTAGCCGGCGAATCCCAGGGCCATGCCCGCCAGCAGGCCCACGGTTCGTGTGCTCATCTCTCACTCACCCATCTCATGTCCGTCTCCCCGCGCGCCTCGGCGTCCGCTGGAGGACAGACCTCGGGGGCCGGCCTGGGGCCGGGCTCACGTCACGCGGCCTTCGGTCTCCTCCTTCTCACCCTCCTCGTCGGGCAGGTGAACGTCGTCGACGGCGATGTTCACCTCGACGACCTCCAGGCCGGTCATACGCTCCACAGCCGAGATGACGTTGATGCGGACGTCCCCGGCCACATCCACGATGGAGACGCCGTACTCGACGACGACGTCGAGGTCCACGGCCGCCTGGCGCTCGCCCACCTCGACCGTCACCCCGCGGGTGAGGCCGGGCCGGCCGGCAGGTACCCGGTCACGGACGGCCCCGATGGCCCGGGCCATCCCCGCCCCGAGACTGTGGATGCCCGACACCTCGCGGGTGGCCATCGCGGCGATCTTCTCCACCACGCTGTCCGATATGGTGGTCCGCCCGCGATTCTCGGGTGCGACGGTGGCGCCCCTGCCGCCCTGCAGCTCATTTCCAACCTCGTCCAAGCGGCCCCTGCCCGTGGCGGGGCGGCTGGTCGTGTCCGTCATGAGGATCTCCTCAGCGATCCGCGCGGACACCGTCCCGGTGCCCGTCGAAGAATTGGACACACCCCAGCCGCAATCCTCACGCTCTGACGTGATGCGGATCACATACGATGAGTTCTGCAGTACCTGGTCGGGATTCGCGCCTCGTCAGAGCGGTCGCCGGCCGCCCACGGCCCCGGCCCACCGGACCAGGCCAGAGTGAGCAGCCGATGCAGAAGCAGAACGGACGCCCATCACCTCCGCGGAACGCCGACGGGTCGCGCAGCGAACCGACCCCGCCGCCGGCTGCCCGAGCCATGGCCGAGGGGGACGGGCTCGAAGGGAAGAGGCTGGAAGGAGACAGGCTCAACAGCCTGGATGACCGGCTGCTGGCCGTACGGGCCGGTGAAGGCGACGACGACGCCTTCGCCGTCCTGGTCCGCCGCCACAGCTCTTCGCTGCTCGCGCTGGCCCATCACCTGCTCGGCAACATCGCGGACGCCGAGGACGCCGTGCAGGACTCCTTCCTCGGCGCTTGGCGCCGACTGCCGGAGTTCCGTGGCGACGCCCAGTTCCGCACCTGGATGTACCGCATCGTCACCAACCACTGCCTCAACACCCTCCGCAGCCGCACCCTCACCGTCCCCCTGGACGCCGTCCCCGAGCCCGCGACCCGGAACGGGCACACCGCACCCGAACGCGCCGCCGAGAGCGTTGCCGCCACCACCGCCCTGGCCGAGGCGCTCGGCAGGCTGAGCCCCGACCAGCGCGCGTGCTGGGTGCTGCGGGAACTGCACGGCCTGCACTATGAGGAGATCGCCCAGGTGACGGGCACCAGCGAGCAGACCGTGCGCGGCAGACTCTTTCGAGCACGGCGCTCTCTGACGAAGGAGATGGGTCCATGGCGCTAGACGATCCGCATGCCGGGTCCCCCGGCGACGGGCCGCAGAAGGCAACCGCCGAGGCGGCCGACTCGCGCCAGTCCGCCGACGCCGCGCTGCTCGCCGGCGATCAGCTGCTGCCCTGCGGGCGCCCGCTCCGCGTCGTCTGGGAGCAGGCCCGCGATATGGGCCATCTGGGCCTCCCTGCGGACCCGCACACCACCGACTGCCCGTACTGCAGGCAGGCCGTCGAAGGCCTGGCGGCTCTGGACGAGGCCTCTCGGGCCATGCGCGACCAGGAGCGGCCCAGCGGACTGACCCTCGCCGAACGGGTGATGCACGCGGTCCGCGCCGAAGTGCGGCTCGGGCGGATGCTGCCCTTGGACGACCCCGCACAGGACCTGCAGATCGCCGAGACCGCAGCGGCGAAGGTCCTCCGTAGAGCCGCCGATAGCGTTCCCGGCTCGCAGGCCGCCAGCTGCCGCCTGCGCCCCGCCGAAGACGGCAGAGCCGTGCACATCACGCTCACCTTGTTCGTCGCGCTCGACCGGCCCGTGCCCGACCGGGCCGGCGAAGTGCGCCGAGCCGTATTCGACGCCGCGGAGCGGACCCTCGGGCTGGCCATCAACGGCATCGACCTGGAGATCGCGGACGTACTCGAGCCACTCCAGCCTCCCGGATCCGGCGGGACCCCCACCCAGGAAGGCGAAGCCCGATGACCATCGTCAGCGCGGTGGACATCCACCAAACCGCCGCACGCACGGCCCTCGCGGTCCCGGGCGTGGTCGGACTGCAGCCCAGCCTCGGTTACCAGCTGGCCAGCGCCGCCCAAACCCGGCAGCCCGCTGCCCTGCCCCCAGAGGCCGGCATCCGGGCCGAACACTCGCCCGAGGCCCCCGGCTGGCACGTGGAAGTGCGCTGCATCCTGCACGAGGACCGCCGCGCTCTGGACACCGCTCGGGAAGTACGTCGGCAGGTCCGGTCCGCAGTCACCGCCCATCTGAGCCGGCACGGGCCACCGGAACCCGTCACCATCCTCGTCACCGTCACCCAGACCTTGAGCCATGCACCCGAAGGTTCTGCGCCGAGCGTGGAAGACACCTCGGCATGAGAGAGACCTGCGAGTCATGAAGCCCTGCTGTATCTGCTGACCGGGGAAGGCCCGGACGCCGGCCGTGACGCAGGAGACCGCCCGGCTTCCCTGCGAGTGGAAGGCACAGTCGCGGGACGCGCCTTCCAGCTGGGCAGCATCCTGCAAGCGCAGGCTCCTGTGGGGGCTGCGCATGCGTCCCGGCGTGGTCAGTCGCGCGGCAGCAGAGGACCGAGCGGGCCGAGATCGATGTTGAGGTCCTCGGGATCCAGGCCGAAGTGCTCCCGGAGCTCCTCCATACGCTCCTCCAGGGCCATCAGGGTCAGCCCCAGCTCCTCGATCTGCTCATCGCTGAGGCCGCCCTGCTCGACTCGGCGCAGCGCCTGCCGCTCCATGAGCTGGCGGAGCAGTTCGATGATGGTGAGCACCAGCCCGGCAAGGCCGCGCTCCACCGATTCGGGGTCCACCTCGATACGCCTGCGAACTCCGGAGGCCTTGCGTTCGGCCTCCCGCTCGCGGGGCGTAAGGCGGTTCTCACGTTCGGTCACTGCGGCTCCCCGGGGCCGTTTCCGCCCGGGAGCGGGCGGCTCGTCTCCGCGCCGCCCTCGGCTGCCTCCCGCACCGAAGCCACGAGGGCTCGCAGCGATATCCGCACCAGGTCGATGTCGGCGATGTTCAGCGTGATCTCGCCACTGATCACGACGCCCCCCGCGAGCACCCGGTCCAGCAGATCGACCAGGGCGATCTCGCGTCCCCGCAGAGCCTGCGGGGAAGCACGCGAGGGCGGTCCGCCGGTCACAGCGCTCACACCTCGCTCTCGCGGGTTCCGTCGCGGGCCGCCATGTCTGTTTCCGATTCCGTTCCGGTGAACGAGTACGCCGGCCACGGGCCGCTGAGCTCCAGGCGTACGTCCGGGAAGCGCGCCCGCAGGCTCGCGACGAGGGAGGCGAAATCCTCCGCACGGTCGTCAGGAACGAGGTAGGAGCCGTTGAGGACCATCCAGCCCTCGTACCCGGCCAGCCGGGCGTCCTGCGGGTGGTGTTCTGCCGATTCCGCGGCCAGTGCGCCGAGAGCCGTGTGGATGTCCTGCGCTCGTTGCGCGGCCCGCTGGTGAGCGGTCTCCTGGCTCTTGCGCTCCGCCTTCCGGCGCCGGAGGTAGGCCGCTCCTGGGCTCTCTCCGCCTCCGGCCCGGTCGTGCGATGCGCCGGCCCCGGCGGCGGGCGCGGCGTCCGGCCCGGAGGCACCGGCGGCGAACGTGCGCGGATCGACGTATGCCTTCACCCCCCATTCCGTACGGCCCGTCACCCGCTCCAGCGCCGCGGTGAAGTCCTGCCGCCGCTCCTGGAGGAGGGAGCGGACTCGTTCGTCGTCGTGGCAGACGGTCGCGAAGCGCAGCGGGACGACGCCTTCGAAGGCGGCGACCGCGGCGTCGATGACCCGGTGGTGAGCGCGGGCGGCCTCGTCCAGCCACCGCAGGTCCTCCAGGTGCTCGCGCAGCGCGGACTCGCTGAAGTCGGACAGCGGGACGGAGCCGACGACGGCCGACAGGCCGGCGCTCTCGATCCGGCGCACTCGATCACCTGCCACACCGGTCATGTCATCCAGGCCCCGCGGGGGATCCGGCGCGGCCGCTGCGGTTACCGCGTAGACCCAGGTGGCGTTCGGCTCACTCATGTCTCTGTCTCTCCCCCGCGCTCCGGGCGCTGCGCGCGCGGTCGGCGCGTCGCCTCGGGCCCCTTCTCGTCCTCCTCGTCCTCCTCGTACGCGTAGTCGTGCCGGCCTTCGAGTGCTTCGGTCCGGTGCGCCTCCAACTGGCCGATCCTGCGGCGCAGGCGCTCGTTCTCCTCCAGGACGTCACGTTTCCCGTACGAGAGCGTGGGGTCGTGCTCCCACCAGTCGATGCCCATCTCCCGCGCCCGGTCGACGGAGGCGACCAGCAGGCGGATCTTGATGGTGAGCAGCTCGATGTCCAGGAGATTGATCTGGATGTCGCCCGCGATGACGATGCCCTTGTCCAGCACCCGCTCCAGGATGTCGGCGAGGTTCGCCGGCTCCCGGCGGGCGGGTTCGTACGCATCGCCCATACGCCGGCTGGGACCGCTCCATCCGCTGTCCTGGCTCATGAGCCGCTCTCCTCCGGCCTGCTGCGGTAGTAGCGCCGATCGCGGTGGTAGGAGAGCAGTTCTCCCTCCTCGTCCACCTCGACCTGGTACTCGGCGAGGACATCGGTCGAGTCGGGGATCCGGTGTGTCTCCACCACCTCGATGCCGACGCGCCAGCCGCCCTCGTCGTGTTCCAGCGAGGTCACGCCTTCGGGCTGCCGTCCGGTGAGGCCCTTGACATGGAGTGCGGCGTGCGCGGCGGCCTCGCGGGCCGTGAGACCGGGAGTCCTGCGCCGGGTCTTCCGCTTCCCCTCCGCGGGGGCGGTTTCCTGCTCGGACTGGCGGGCCGAACGGTCCGGTTCACGCGTCGTCGCCCGCTCCCGACGGTCCGTCGAGCGCTTGGCCGGCCTGTTGGCCGACTTGGCGTCGGCGCGGTCGGAATCGCGGTCGGAAGCCCGGGCGCGGGCATCGTCGGGGCGACCAGCCGTGGGCACGGCTCAGGCCCCCACGCCGGGGCCGGGCGGCCCGGAGGAGAAGAGACGGCGCACGAGTTCCTTCTCCCGGCGCGCTGCCTCCTCCTCGCTGATCTCCCCGGCGGCCCGTGCGTCCGACACCTCGGCAAGCCGTTCGCGGATCACCGCGGGGTCAGTGGTCTGGCGACGTGCCTCGTCATAGATCCGCTGACCAATCCACGCGACTCCGCGCACCGGAGCGAGTGGGAGGGTGAGCAGTCCTGTGAACAGTCCCATGGCTAGCGGTCTCCCTCTGTGTCGCTCAGTGCATCGTCCACGAAGTCGTACGGAGCAACCGGCCCCAGCAGGCGCAGCCGGATCCGGTCGTACCAGCGCCGGGCGAGTTCCTCCGCGGCCTTTTCGAACTCCTCGCGGCGCCGGTCCTCGACCAGGTAGGACGAGTCCACGACCCCTTCGGCGGAGGCTGGTTCGACGGACTTCGTGGCGTCGACGAAAGGCTCGAAGAATTCCTCCAGTGCGGCGGCGTCCCTTCGTCGCTTGGTGGTGATCGCCTCCGAGACGAGCTCGCCGAGGCGAATACGGTCTTCATAGCCGGCTTCCTCGGGCAGCCCGGCCAAATGCTCGCGGAGCTCCCTGATGTCCGGCCGCTCCTCGATGACTTCCCGTAGCACGGTGTCCTCGACATACCGGGCCCGAAGCGTGAGCTGAGCCCGGCCGGCGAGCCGGTCAAGCGCTCTCACGAAATCCTCGTGACCGCTCCCCAGAAGCTCGTCGGTCACCGCTCCGGCATCCGGCAGAACCGTGCCGAAACGGAAGGGCAGTACGGCCACGGGAATGCGGGCGAGAGTGTCCAGGACGTTCGCGTGGGCCTCCAGATCCTCCGGGGTGCCAAGGGGGCGGTCGGTGGGCACCTCGCTGACGACCGCGGCGATTCCGCCCTGCGATATCAGCTGCACCGGAGCTTCGGGCTCTGCCACGGCAGGGAGCTTTTCCAATTGCCCGGACAGCTCGGACGCCGGCACGACGCCGTAGACGTACAAGGCACGCAGGGCGGGCTGAGCCGCTTCCGCGGCTGCGGCGGTCACTGTTCCCGCTCCCTACGGCTGGACCTGACGGTTCGTGAACCGCGACGAGGACGTTCCTCCCGCTGACGGGAACGTTCCTCCCGCTGACGGGGACGTTCCTCCCGCCGCTGCTCCTCCCCTCCGTCGTCCTCCTCCTCTTGCTCGTGGTCGCCCCGGCCGGTGTCCTCGTCCTCGTCGCTTCCGAGGACATCGCCGACCTTCTCCTTCACACCTTCCAGGACACCCTTGGTCTTGTGCTCCGCGCCGCCCTCGTGGATCTCCTCCATCACTCCCGGCAGGCCGCGGGTCTCGGTCCCGCTCCGGGCGAGGTCCAGTCGGTTCACCCGCTCTGCGAACCGCAGGTACGTGTCGACGCTGGCGACGACGATCCGTGCGTCGATCGTCAGCAGCTCGATGCCCACCAAGGACACGCGCACGTAGATGTCGATCACGAGGCCCTTGTCCAGGATCAGGTCGACCACATCGACGAGTCCGCTGGAGGAGGGCCGGTCCAGGTAGTTACTGCGCTGGCTGGCTATGGTCATCGCGCTCACCTCGACGCGGCCCGGGACCGCCGCCGCGGACGCTCCGCCGACGGCTCATCCTCGTCCTCGTCGCGTTCGTCCTCGTCTTCGTCCTCTTCGCCGCCGCCCTCGTCCTCGGCCTCCTCCTCGTCCTCCTCGTCGTACGCGTCCTCAGGCCCCTCGTCCTCGGCTTCCTGCTCCTCGTCCTCCTCCTCGTACTCGTCCTCGGGCTCCTGGGACTCTTCCTCCCGGGCCTCATCGCCCTCCTCCTCGCCGCCGTCCACGACTTCCCCCTCGTGAATCTCGCCACGCCACCCCTCGACCTCGTCGGGATGGAGCAGGGTGTGCGTCATGGCGTGACGGCGGAAGTGCTTCAGTTCCAGGCGTGCCCGGCGGCCCTGCGCCCGCCACAGGTTCCCCGTCTGTTCGAAGAACCCCTGCGGGTAGTACTGCAGGACCAGCAAGATCCGTGTGAGGTTGGGTGCCAGCTCATGGAAGGTGACCGCACCATCGACATGGCCCTTGTCGGCCTTCGAGCGCCAGACGATCAATTCATCCGGAACCTGTTCCAGAATGGTGGACTGCCATTTCCGGTGCGAGAGGAAAATCTGCGCCTTCCAGGCGACTTCGGTATCCGACTCCTGCTCGACGTGCTCCACCTTCTTCATGAACGCAGGGAACTCCTCGAACTGCGTCCATTGGTCGTAGGCGGCCGAGACGGGGATCCCGACATCGATCTGTTCGACGATATTGACGACTTTGATCTTCTGGTCCTTGCTTTCGCCGCCGTCTTTCCCGACCCCGGGAAGAGCCTCCTTGGCCTTTTCCTTCACCCCGGCGAGCCCGCCACTGAGCGCCGAGCGCAGCGGGGACTTGCCTTCCGCCAATGACTTGCCGCCGGTGAGCGCGGCCATCAGGCCGGGGCCGTCGCTCGACCCGATGTCGGTCAGGCGCTGGGTGGCGTCGCCCACCTTGTCCGTCAGCGTGCTGAGCGCCCGCTCTCCGAGCGCCTCGAGAAGGTCCTGTACCTCCTTCATCAAGCGGTCGGTGTGCAGTTCCTGGCTCAGGGTGCCCAGGCCGCCCGAAGGGCTAGCAGACTGTTCAGCCATACGTCATCATCCTCGGCTTTGCCGCGCCGACGTGCTCGAGCCGCCCTTCCTGGCGCCTCCCGAACTGCCGGTTTCCCTCTTCGCCCCACCCGATCCGCTCTTCTTGCGCGGAGGGCTGGTCGTCCGGCTGCCTTCGCCTTTACCGCGTGCGCTCCCACCGGACGTAGCCTTCTTTTGCGAGGACGTGCGTTCCTCCTCGCCCTTTCCCTCCTCCTCATGCTCGTTCTGCTCTTGCTGCTTCTGCTCTTGCTCCGTCTGCTTCTTCCCAGGCGGACCGGCGCGCAGCGACGTGGCTCGCTGCTCCAGTCGGTCACTCACTGAGTCGATTCGATTACTCACTGCCCCCGCGGCGGCGGCCTTGCCCGCCGCGAGCAATTCGCCGCGCAGATTCTTGGTCAGACGACTGAGTTCAGGCGATTTCAGGAGCTCGCCGGCCCTGCCGCCACCTTGCCCCCCAAGCCCCCGACGGGCCGCCAGTGCGGCCAAGGCGAGAGCCAAGCGCGTTTTGCGCTTGCGCCCAAGGACGTAGCCACCGGCGATAGCCATGGCTGCCTGGCCGTTCTTCATGATCCTCGTTTCCTCCTGCCGGCTGTTGATGCGTCACCGGAGACCTGAGGCAAGTCACGGAAATACTCACACCCGCGCAACAGTGGTGGCGGGTCGCTATCCGTTATCGGGATCTCCTCAGCGATCAGCCGCAGCGATCCGTGCAGGCACCGTCGCGGTGACTACCTAACAAATTGGACACACCCCAGCCGCAATCCTCACGCCATGGCCTTTTGCGGATCACCTGTGATGCGACCTGGAGTACGCGAGATCTTGCTCAGCGTGCGCGGATCGTTCGGCCGAGGTAAGGGCTCACCCCAGGGCCGCCTCCGTCAGCGCCCGCAACGAGATGCGCGTCGCCGCGCCGTCCGGATCCCGAACGTGTTCCCTGGCTTGCGCACCCGGCACGATCCGACGGTGCTCGATTTCGAACCGCGGTTCCCAAGGCTCGATCTCGACCTCGGCCCGCCAGTAGGACCGAACCAGAATCAGGCCCTCTTCGTGCCCTCCAACGCACTCACTGCGGGCGAACCCGAGCATCCGGGCGCCGACCACCCGGACACACGCCTCTTCCCACATCTCCCGGCGCAGCGTCTCCCCGATGCTCTCGTCCCCGTCGGGCCGACCGGCCGGGAAACCCCAGTGCACGCCGTCGTGACTGATCAGCACGAGCTGGTCGCCGGCCACGCAGACACCGGCGGCACCATGCGGCCGGCCGGCCGGCGGGTCGTCCGGCAGGTGCCAGGAGACCAACCAGTCCTGACCGCCCGAACGCGTAGGCATCTGTTCCCGGTCCCGGGCGGGAATGCTCCATGACACACGCCTCTCCCCTCTGACAGCTCAGCGTGTCATCCAACGCCCTGAACGTCTGTGGTCTCTCCACCCCCAGCAACGCGGTCGATCCCGCTGGGGAGTCCTGAGATCCCCCTCCTGAAGATCTCCCTCCTGAGCCGCCCGCTGCATGCCGAACCGCGTGCGGCAGGATGGCAGGTCGCGTCGGGTCGTTCGCGTACGTCTCGGCGCCTTCGCAACCCCCATAGAGACAAACAAGGTGGCAAGGTGACGGCACATCACATCCGAGTCGCAGCAAGACGCTTCGCCCAGGCCGCGGGAGCCGGCCGGTGAACCGCTCATTCACCCTGCACGACGCGATAGTCGCCGGAGTCGTCGTGGCCGCCGGCATCGCCGCGGGTCTGCTGCTGCGAGCGGCTCTGCGGTGGCTGGGACAGCACGCGCGCAGGACACGGTGGAGCGGGGACGACGTCATCGTCGACACGCTGCGCGCCGTGGTGCCCTGGGCGGCGATAACCGCCGGTCTGGCGGCTGCCGCCGCGACACTTCCGCTGACGGAGAGGGTCGGACACAACGTCAACCGGACTCTCACCGTTCTGCTCATCCTGGTCGTCACGCTCACCGCGGCCCGGGTGATCACCGGTCTGGTGAGGTCCCTGGCGCAGTCCAGGTCCGGTGTGGCCGGATCGGCCACCATTTTCGCCAACATCACGCGCATCGTGGTGCTGGCGATGGGCTTTCTCGTCGTGCTGCAGACCCTGGGCGTCTCCATCGCCCCTCTCCTCACCGCGCTGGGTGTGGGCGGTCTCGCGGTCGCTCTGGCACTGCAGGACACCCTCGCGAATCTCTTCGCGGGCGTGCACATCCTGGCCTCGAAGACCGTGCAGCCCGGTGACTACATCCGGCTCAGCAGCGGCGAGGAGGGCTACGTTGTCGACATCAACTGGCGCAACACCGTGGTGCGCCAGCTCTCCAACAACCTGGTGATCATCCCCAACGCCCAACTGGGCGGCACCAACATGACCAACTTCTCCCGGCCGGAACAGCAACTGTCGATCCTGGTGCAGGTGGGAGTCGGCTACGACAGCGACCTCGAGCACGTCGAACGGGTCACCACCGAGGTCGTCGAAAGCGTGATGACGGACATCACCGGCGGTGTCCCGGACCATGAACCGGCTGTCCGCTTCCACACGTTCGGGGACTCCAGGATCAGCTTCACGGTGATCCTGGGGGTCGGCGAGTTCAGCGACCAGTTCCGGATCAAGCACGAGTTCATCAAGCGCCTGCACCAGCGGTACCAGGCCGAGGGCATCACGATTCCCTCCCCCACACGGACGGTGGCACTGCAACAGCCGGGCGAGATCGCGATTCCGCACCAGCGCGACGCGTCGAAGCCGGTGCCGTAGGGAGCGGGTTTGCGCTTGCCGGAGTAGTACGGTCCGTCGGACGGCGCTCCGGTCGATCGGCAGCAGCGTCCCGTCGAGGATGACGACGCCTTCTGCCCGCTGCGCGAACGGCGGTGGCGAGGTGCTGCCGGCCAGGGCCGGCAGCACCTGGACCTTCGTGCACGGCCCCTGACGGGGCGTCATGGTGTAGCAGTCCGGGGTGACTCGTCGCCGCCGAGTCCATTCCCGGATGACTCGCCGTGCATGGAGGCGACATTCAGGTGATCCTTAACATCGTCGCTATCGTTCTTTCCGTGCTCGCACTGGCGAGCTCCAGCTATCTGGCCTTTCGACAGGCCGTCCTCATGAAGCAGTCCAACCACCTCCCCGCCTATCTATGGCTGTTCAATGAGTTTCGGTCCGTCGAATTCCAGGACCGATACCGCTACGTGTGCGAGCAACTCCAGAGGGAGCATGATCCTCAACTCGGTGTTTCTGGACTGCCCGAGGACGCGCGGCGGGCGGTCTACGACATCGGGTACTTCTTTCAGCAATGCATCAGCCTGCGACGGCTGAACATCGTTGATGACGAGGTCATCATGACGATGTCCATGCGGACGGTGCGAGTCTGGCGTGCCATCGCGCCATTTGTGGAAAGGGAGCGAGAGATCAACTCCGAACAGGGCCCGAAGCTACTGTCGATTCTTGAGGACTTCGCCGACGATGCACGGCGGCATCCCGAAGAATTCAGGCGGAGCATCCTCCACGGGCGCCGCCGGAGCTGAGTGGACTCCGCGTCACACTGCTGCCTGAAAGCAACACACAGCTCCAGACACCCACGGCCGAGGTCAAGGCGGCCATCGGTGTCCGATTCGGGATCGGGGAGCGGACATAGCGCGGGTCGTGCCATCATTCATGGCCAACAGGCAGAGTGGCGGCTCTGTTCGGACGCTCACCGGGTACGGGGACGATGACGCAAGAACAACACTCGCTCCTCGATCTCGACGATGACGGGCACACCGAACCGCCCGTTCAACTTCGCCGGCCCACATCCGCGACCACCGGGAAGCCGCCCGGCCGACTCGACGGGCTGCGGCGGCACCGGCGGTGGCTGTTCGGGCTCGGCGTGGTCGTGCTCCTCGCCCAGATGGCGTTCGCGATGGTCACGACCGCCGTGGAGCAGTCCCCGACCATCGACGAGCCCGTGTACGCGGGCACGGCGGTGGTCTACCAGCAGCAGCACAGCCTGCGGTACAACCCCGAGCATCCGCCGCTGGGCAAGCTGATCATGGGGACCGGGCTGGCGTTCGCCGACGCGCATCTCGACCCCGCCTTCTCCGGCGGCCAAACCGCGCTCGGGCGGCGTCTGCTGTACGAATCGGGCAACGATCCCCGGCAATTGCTGCTGTCGGCGCGACTGCCGGTGATCGTGCTGACGCTGCTGTTCGGGCTGGTCGTCCTCGCGTTCGCCCGTGACCTCGTCGGCGCCGTGGGCGGGTTGTCGGCACTCGCCCTGTACGCGTTCTCGCCCGATATCATCGCGCACGGCTCGTTGGCCACGCTCGACGTACCGGCGGCCGGCTTCCTGCTGACGTCGGTCTGGTTGCTGTGGCGGGCGCGGCGGCGGCCGCGCCTCTGCCTCCCGCTCGCCGGGGTGGCGCTCGGCGCGGCCGTGGCCACGAAGATGAGCGCGTTGCCCGCGGTTCCGGTGCTGCTGCTCCTGGTCGTCCTGTCGGTCTGGTACGCCCGTCGGACGCACGACCTCGGCACGCGCAGGACGGCGCGGCTTCTCGCCCTCGGCGCGGCGGCAGCGGTCGTCGTGGCGCTGGTCGCCGTCGTCGTGGTGTGGGCCACCTACCTCGCCGTCGACCCGCGGTTGCGCTGGACGGCTCCCGAGAACCTGCCGGTCACCCGCGGGCTGCGCGGGCTTGTCGTCGACTGGCTGCCGTTCCCGCAGCCGTATCGGGACGGCATGCTCATCCAGTTCCGCTTCGAGAACGCCCCGTGGCACGGCTTCCTGTTCGGCCGTCACTACGTCGGTTCGCTCTGGTACTACCTGCCCGCCGCGCTGCTGGTGAAGACGCCGCTCGGCATGCTCGCACTGTGGCCGGCCGGTGCCGTCGCGGTCGTGACGGTTCCCCGGCTGCGGCCCGCGGCACTGTACGTGCTCGTCCCCACGGCCGTACTGCTGGCCGCGGCCATGAACGGGTCCCGCGACTTCGGCGTCCGGTACGCCGTCTTCGTGCCGATGTTCCTGGCGGTCGCGGCAGCCTGCGTGGTCGCCTTCCGATGGCGGTGGGCACACGTCGTAACGGCGGCGCTGGCCCTGTTCGTCGCGGTCAGCTCGCTGCGGACGTACCCGTACTACCTGCCGTACTCCAACGAGGCGTTCGGCGGACCGTCGAAGACTCACCTGCGCTTGCACGACTCGAACGTCGACTGGGGCCAGGACCTGGGCCGGCTGGCCGACCGCCTCCGGCAGCGGTACCCTGACGAGAAGATCTGGCTCGTCTACAAGGGCAGCGGCGTGCCGTCCTCCTACGGCATCGACGCCTCCGACCCGCGCAAGGTGTCCCCGAACGAGGTGCACGGGCTGCTCGTCGTGTCGGACTCCTCGATCGCCAAGGCCACCGGCCGCCTGGCGGCGCTGATCGAGGGCGCCGAGCCGATCGACGAGGTCGGCCACTCGATCACGATCTACCGCCGGGCATAGCACGGCCGCCCATACGAGCTCGGCGCCTCGGAGATGGCGGCGGACCCCCCGCCGTCCACGTGCTCGCCTCCCTGGCCTACGCCCTCACCTTCACCGTCTCGGGATACCTGCTGGTCCGGGCGATCCGCCCGCGCACGGGCAGCCCTCGGGACCGAACCGGTTCTCCCTGGACATCGCGGCCCACTCCGGCACTGGCGGAGGGCAGTTGGCGGCCCAGGCATGGGCGACAGCGGACGCCATCGCCCGGATCGCCACCGTGAAGAACCGCTACCCGGCGCGCGCCCTCACCTGGGTCGCGGCCATGGTCCTTGCGGCTGTTGCGTGGCTGGTGCTCGCCGGGATGACACGATGACCGGCGGCGGCCGGTCCGCCACCGGCTCGGCATCCCAGTCCGTTTCCGCGACCCTGCTGAGCTCGGGGACGTCCCGGACCAGGATCCGCCGGTATCCGGTTTCGATGACCTGCTGCTCGCGAAGCGCGCGCAGCACTCGGTGCACGGTCGGCTCGGAAGCCCCGACCAGGGCCGCCAGCTCCGGCTGAGTGAGCGACACGCCGATCGAGATCCCGGCGTCGCACGGTCGGCCGTACACCCGGGCCAGCTCCGCCAGCACCCGGGCGACCCGGGTGGCCACCGGGCAACCTCCGAACTCCTGCCGCCGTTTCGTCGCCCAGAGCAGCTTCCCCGCCACCGCGCGCAGCACCGCCTGCGCGGCGTCGTCGTACAGCGCCAGGAAGGAGAGAAATTCCTGACCACTTATCAGCTTCGCGCTGCCGGTGCCGACCGCCACGACTGTGGCGGCGCGGGGCTGGGTGTCGAAGCAGGCGAGCTCACCCACGATGTCGCCGCCCGACCGAACCGCAAGCAGCGCTTCCCTGTCGTGCTCCGTCGTCGCCAGAACCTTGAACCAGCCGCTCAGCAGCAGGAATACATGCGAGCCGTACTCGCCTTCCCGTAACAGCCGCTCTCCCCCGCCGAAGCGCGCAGGCCGCCCGAGGGTGATCATCTGGTCGCGGGTCTCCGCGGAGAGTCCGCCCAAGAGGCTGGCTGCCGGCCAGTGACTCTTTCGCGGCCGCGGAGCGGGCCCGTTGCGCAAGGTCGTTGACGTCATGAATGGGCCCTTCTGTTCCCCGTTCGATTTCGGCCAAGGTGCCGTGTGTCGCCCATTATGTTCGTCCGAATCTGTGTCTGCCCAGAGATTCACCATCTTGGTGCGCCTAGTCGGTTCGGGGTGGTATGCCGCACGTGAGGGCATGACGCGCGCCGGGCATTCCTCGCCCCGGGCGAAAGGAGTACCGAAGCTCCGACCACCATCCGGTCCAGGGCTCCTGACGCCGCAGACCGTGGTCCACTGCCCCAATGCACACCCAACTCGCCATGTTGGGAGGGGAATTCAGCCACCCATCGGCCCTCTCCCGCCTCCTGTCACTACTGTGTTCCGGCGACGGGACAGGTGAGGGATCGAGGGGGCATCCGTGCCGAAGCTGCGCCGTGTCGTGGCCTGGTTCATCGACTTCGCGCTGGTGCTCGCGGGGGCCTCGCTGCTCGCCGTACTCACCTTTCAGCGCATCTCCGCGCTCATCACCGACGTGCCCGAGCTGGCCGCGGACGGCAGTTGGCGGTTTCTCACCTCGCGGGGCGATGCCGTCGGGGCCACCGGGGATATGGGGCGTTCGCTGTGGCGCGAGGCGGCAGGATATGTCCAGCAGGCCTTCGCGGCTCTGGTGGTCGGCACGTTCCTCTACCAGTGGGCCGCCCTCACCCTGGCCGGAAGAACGCTGGGCAAGGCTTTGATGGGCCTGCGCGTCGACTCCCGTACCCCCCGCCGCACGGCGCTGCGGGCCGCGGTCACCACCACAGCCGACGTGGCCCTGTACTCCATCGCCTGCTGTCTGCTCGTCGAGGGCATGTTCCTGCTGTCGTTCCTGTGCTGGACCATCGCCGTGGCCGTCTTCCTGTTCAACGCCGTGCCAGTGTTCTCCCCGACCCGGCGCTCGCTCGCCGACCGTGTGGCGGGCACCTCGGTCGCAGGCTTCGGCCTGGCTCGTACGGCTTGAACCGACCCGGCCTCTGGCGCGGGCGTCGCACGGCCGCAGCGAGCGATGCCGTGGCGGGCACCGCGCGGGCGAAAGGCGCATACTGGACATCGTGTCCTTCAGGGACTGGGTCCTGCACGTCGACCTCGACCAATTCATCGCCGCGGTCGAGGTAGCCCGCCGACCGGAGTTGCGTGGACGACCGGTGGTGGTCGGCGGCTCAGGTGACCCCACCCAGCGAGGGGTGGTGGCCACGGCCTCCTACGAGGCCCGCGCATTCGGCATCCAGTCCGGCATGCCACTGCGCCTGGCGGCCAAGCGCTGCCCGGAAGCGGTCTTCCTGCCCTCGGACCCGCCGGTCTACCAACGAGTTTCCGATCAGTTCGTGGCCACGCTGCGCCGGTTTCCGGTGGTCGTCGAGGTGCTCGGCTGGGACGAGGCCTTTCTCGGAGCCCACACCGACGATCCCGAAGCCCTGGCCGCAAAGATCCGGGAGGCGGTACGGGCCGCGACCGGGCTGTCGTGCTCAGTGGGCGTCGGCGACAACAAAATGCGCGCCAAGCTGGCCACCGGGTTCGCCAAGCCGGCCGGTACGTACCGCCTCACCCGAGAAAACTGGGCGGCGGTCATGGCCGAGCGACCGACCGACGCGCTGTGGGGCATCGGCCGTAAGACCGCGAAAAAGCTGGCCGAGGCGGACCTGATCACCGTTGCCCAGCTGGCCAGGGCCGACCCGGCCGAGCTCGCCGCGCGGTTCGGGCCCGTGCTGGGACCGTGGTACCGGATGCTCGCGCTGGGCGCGGGTGACACCGAGGTCAGTGGCGCTCCCTACGTTCCGCGCTCGCGCAGCCGGGAGACCACCTTCCAGCAGGACCTGACCGACCGCTCGGAGATCGACGCTCAGGTCGCCACGCTGGCCAGACGCGTGGCACGGGATGTGGCCGCCGAAGGCCGCCCGGCGAAGCGGGTCGCGGTGAAAGTGCGGTTCGCGCCGTTTCTCACACAGACCCACGGCATCGCCCTGCCCGCGCCCACCAGTGACCCCGCCGAGATCGAGCGCGCGGCACTGGCAGTGCTGGAGCTGTTCGAGCACAACCGCCCCGTACGCCTGCTCGGCGTGCGCGCCGAATTCGGCGAGACGTAGTGCGGGACGGGAGCGACGGTGGGAGATGCCGCCCGAGCTGCCGGATGAGGTATTCGGCAAGGGCAGGGATCAGGCCCATCAGGCTGAGCCTGTGACGTGGCCCCGCTTCCCGCCCGGCGCCGAGGCGGGTTCGCGGCGGGCGACGATCTGAAGACGCTCGGAGGTGTGCCCATGGAGTGTGAGGGCCGTTCCCGTGCGTTCTTCCTCGACCGTGAATCCATGACCGTGCAGGAGTGCGTGCAGGTGCCGGGGGCGGTGATGCCTGAAGAGGCCGCCGTCGGGAGTGGTGAAGATGCCGTAGGTGTGGTGCACCCGTGCGCCTTCTTCGTAGCGTCGCACGTTGCGCGCGTCGCTCTGCAGCGGCACATCGCTCAGGTACACCACCCCGCCAGGCCGCACGAGCCGGGCCAACTCCCCGGCAATCGCCCGCTGAGCGGTGTCGTCGGGGACGCAGTTGAGCACGGCGAAGAGGAGCGCCGCATCGAAGGATCCGTCCTCGTACGGCAGGGGGAGAGCGGGCTGATGGATCAGAGCAAGCCCCGGATGCTCACGAAGCCCCCGCGCGATCATCGCGCGGGAGGGATCGACACCGCAGACGTCGCCGTACCCCAGCGCGGCCAACTGTGCGGTCAGCCGCCCGTAACCGCAGCCGTAGTCCAGGATGCGGGCACTCGGGGGGACGTACTTCTCCAGCAGTTCGGGGTCGAGGCGGTGAGTGAAGGTCTTCTCAGAGCCGGCGCCTTCCCAAAAATCGTGCGCGTCAGGGCGAATGGTCATGGCTGGACCGTATCCGGGTCGTCGCCCCTCTGCTGGGCGGACCTCGTGCGCGTCGGTCAACGCCTCGGTCAACGGCACACCGGACCAACGGTCAGATGGATCTGCAAGGAACGGCTAGACGAGTAGTTCCGATTGCGGGGTTCACGGACGCGGGGAGGGTGTCCAACATCGGGTTGTGACGACCGAGTTAGACACCCTCTTGACCGCACTGTACGTGCACATCGACGACCGCTTGAAGACC